>NZ_JBEXZS010000185.1:0-59129 GCF_040593685.1 Methylobacterium sp. EM32
CGCCCGCCCGCCCTGCCTGCGGGATGTCCCGGCGCCGCGCCCGCCGCGGCGCGCCTAAGCACGGTCGACCTGCGGCGAGCGACGGGAGGGCGGCCGACCGGAGGAAGCGTGACCGCCGGCGGTCACGGTCGCATCGGCTCATCGAGGCCGTCGGGGAAGTAAGGCTCGGCGAACGGGACCGCGATCCCGCTCGCGGTCCGGCACGCAACCGAGACGTTGTCCCCCTGCGCCGGGGTCGCGCGCGGGCGTCAGGCCACAGGGCGCGGCGGCAGGGCGCTCGCCTTCGGCCGGCTGGTGCGGAACTGGCCGCGCTCGACGGCGATGAACACCAGCACCACCACCGTGACGCTGGTGAACCACCAGCTCGCGGTGGTGCCGATGCCGAGGCAGGTGGAGGCGAAAGCGGTGGCGGCGGTGGCCATCGCGCCCGGGGTCAGCACCGGGTGCTCGCGGCCGGAATGGCGGATGCCGTTCCACAGTACGAAGGCCGCCGCGAAGGCACCGACGATGCCGAGCTCGTACCAGATCTCGAACAGCAGCGAGGCCGGGGCGTTGACCGGCAGCATGCCGATCGCCTTCCCGCGGAGCGCCGTCTCAAGGCCGTGGCCGGTGATCAGCCGCAGCGGCTCGGTCGTCACCACCCGCTGCCAGGCCTTCAGGGCCAGGATCGTCGGGTGGAGCGGACCGAGCACCGGCGTCAGCACGGGCCGCAGCAGGAAGGGCAGCAGGGGCGCGAGGGCGACGAGGCCCGCCGCGACGCCGGCGGTGACCCGCACGCCGAGGCCCTGGCGCCAGGCCGAGAGCGCGAAGGCCGCCGCCCCGCAGGCCAGCGCCAGCAGCGGCACCGGCCCGGGGGCCAGCACCAGGGCGAGGGCCACCACCATGGCGAGGCCGAGAGCCTCCATGTCGCGGCGGCGCGAGCGCAGCCAGGCGGCGGCGGGCCAGAGCAGCAGGGCGAGCAGCATCGCGCCGCGCTCGAGCGCGCTGTCGTCCTCGAAGCCGCCCCGCAGGGAGGCGCCGCTGAACAGCCCGAGCATCACCGCCCCGACCGCCGCGATGCCGACACCGAGGGGCAGCAGGTAGAGGTTGGCCGAGCGCATCCGGTCCGGCAGCGCGAGGTAGCCGGCCACCGTCAGCCCGACCGTGGCGGCGAGGTTGAGCAGCCGCTCGCTCGCCGGGCCCAGAAACGGCGTCCAGACCAGCGACAGGGCGCACCAGCCCAGCAGCAGGAGGCCGGCCAGGATCGCGCGGGCGCCGCCGAGGCGCGACAGACCCGCCGCGAGGGGACGCTGCGCCCCGTCGAGGAGGGCGGCGATGATCAGGAGCACGATGCCGATCGGCGCCAGGATCACCACGCTGCGTCGCGACACCAGGGCGGTGACCGGGATCACCACCGTCAGGCCGAAGAAGGCGAGGCGGCGCAGCAGCGCCGCCGCGTCGACGGCGGGATCGGGGGTGGGCGACGTCGCGCGCGGCATGGCGGCCAATCCGGATGACGGCGCCGAAACGGGGCCGTTCTCCCTCCTAGTCGAGAGGGCGGTCCTGAAGCTGTAGATGGGGCGCAACACTGGGGACGGGCGCGCCCTCAGGGGAGCGGCTGAAGCGCCGGCAGCAGGTCGTTGTTCTCCTCGATCCGCAGCATCCGCACGTCGACCACGACGGCCCGGAACCAGGGGCATTCCCGCGCCACATCTTGGATCGCCAGAACGCAGCGCACGGGGTCGACCTGGTCGTTGCCGAAATACACGCTGCCCTGCTGCCGGTCGAAACCGTGACGCTCCAGCACCCGGGCGATGTCCTGGTAGCCGTTCTGCCAAGATGCGTTGTGGTACTGGTTCTTCAGCGTCTCGGTATCGAGATCGAAACAGATCGCGTACACCCGCTTGCCCCAGGCCGGTCGATTCGAGATGTGATGAGGCGCGAGACTATCCGTCTCATGACCCTGCGGCAAGCGGCGTTTCGGGCGTCTGGTCTTCATGACGGATATGCTGCTGCCCTCGCCGAGAGATCCGCCTGCGAATGCGGGACGCCCGTCGGGCGAAATGTGTGCGGTTCCCGCGCTCTTGTGAAGGCGCCGGCGTCAGGCGCCGAGCGCCGCCGCCACATCCTCCTCCGTCACCTCGTCCAGGGGCTTTGCCACCTTGCAGGCGCGCGAGCGCACGCCGGGCTGCATCACCAGGATCACCGTCTCGGTGCCCGGGCAGGCCGGATCGGCGCAGACGATCTCGTTGACGCTGAGCGTCACCTCGGGACTGAGACCGCCGAGGCGGCGGGCGATCTCGGCGACCCGGGCCCGCGCGGCGGCGTCCGGCGAGGGGCGGCGTCGGAAGGCGCCGAGGAGGTCCATGGCCCTAGAGCACTCCGCGATCGCTCTGCGATCGCGAAGCTTCTCTAGGCCTTTGATTTTGCCGCATTTTCTTCACCGAACCGGTATCCACTTCGTCGGAAAATGCTCTAGCGCGGCAGGCTGAGGAGGCCGGCTCGGCCGTCGGCGCAGCCGAAGGCGAGGTGCTCGCCGCCGGAATGCCAGCTCATCGCCGTCACGGCACTGCCCTTCACCGCGGGGCGCACCAGGAGTTCGGACGCGTCGGTGAAGCGGATCAGGAGCACGCAGCCATCCTCGTAGCCCGCCGCCAGGACCGGGGCCTTGGGGTGGAACGCCACCCGCGAGACCCGGGCCGGGCGGACGCCGCATTCCCGCGGCGCCTTGCCGGTCGGGCCTTCCTTGGAATCGAACGGCCACACGATCACGGCCTCGGCGCCGCTGGTCGCCAGCCAGTCCCCGTCCGAGGACCAGGCGGTGGAGCGCACCTTGGCCGGGTAGCCGGTCATCCGCATGTGGCCGCGGTCGGGCTGGAGGCGCCAGCCGTGCAGGGCGTTCTCCTGCATCGTGGTGATGACGAAGCGCCCGTCCGTCGACCAAGTCACGTCGATGTGCGAGCCCTTCCAGGTCAGGGCGTCGGGCGCCGTGTCGAGGTTCGGGTACCACAGGGTGGCGCCGCCGTAATGCGCCACCGCCAACCGGTAGCCCTTGGGCGCGAAGGCGAGGCCGCGGGCGGTGGAGGGCGCCTCGAACACCTTCTCGCGGCCCTTGGCGTCGCGGGCGACGACGCGCTTGCCCGCCGCGAACGCGACGCCGCCGTCGGGGTGCAGCGCGAGGGCGTCGATCCAGGCGCCGCCCTTCGCCGTCGCGACCTCCTCGGCGGTCCCGTCGGCCCTGATCGCGACGATCCGGCCGTCGTCGCCGCCGGTGACGAGGCGCTTGCCGTCGCCGGCGGCGACCAGGATGCCGGCCTCCGGATGCGCCTCGACCCGGGTGGTCCCGCCGTCCTCGGCGACGAGAAGCACCGCCCCGTCGCCGAGCGCCAGGACGAGCTGCCGGCCGAGCCAGTGCGTCGCGATGACGTGGGCGCCGGCCGGAATCTCGGTGACCTGCTGGGTGAGGGAGGGGGCGGCGGTGGCGCTCATCGCTCTTCTCTGTGAACCTCGAATGCGGCCCCGGGCCTCTCATACGGGGCTTGCCCGCGCAAGGGCGGCCGCGGTTCCGCCCCGCATTAACCGGTCCTCCCGCAGGGTTAAGGCTTCGCTCACCAAACCGCGTCAATTCGAGGGATCGGGCCTGAACACGGCCGAGGTTCGGGCGGTTCTTCTCTCGAACCGTCGCCGGAGCGGCTCACGACGAACCGGCGGCCCCCATCGTCCTGGAGCGAGTTGCGTCATGATCCAGTCTGCCTTTGCGGCGATGGTGCCGCCCGCCGCCCTCCCCTACGAGACGGTGCTGGTGGTCGAGGACGAGGCGATGGTCTGCGAGATCGCCGCCGAGGCCCTGGCGGACGAGGGCTACCGCGTTCTGACCGCCTCCGATGCGGTCGAGGCCGGCCGCATCCTGCAGGCCGAGCGGGTCGACATGCTGTTCACCGACATCGACCTCGCCCGCAACACCAACGGGGTGGCGCTCGCCCGCGACGCGCGGCGCCACTGCCCGCGCCTGCCGGTGGTCTACACCTCGGGCGGCCGCCACACGCTCGGCGCCGGCGAGGCGGTGACCGACTCGGTCTTCGTGCCCAAGCCCTACCGGCCGAGCCAGATCGTGGCGCTCGCCAACCGCATCCTCGGACACTGAACTCCACGAACTCCGAACCCTCTCGAACCCCGCACCCTGCCCAACGGAGCCCTGAGAAAAGATGCGCCCGCCCTTCGTCCTGTCCGGCCTCCTCGCCCTTGTCCTCGCCGGCCACGCCCTGACGGCGGGCGCCAAGGACGCACCGGCCCCCGCGGCCGCCCCGAGCGCGACCTGCGACGTGGTCGGCCTGCGCCTCGAGGACGTGATCGCCACGTCGCCCGAGCTGAAGCGCTCGGCCAACGAGCAGACGGTGCGTGACCTGCGCACCCTGCGCGACGCCGCCGTGGTGCTGGACGCCTACAAGCATCCGGAGGTCTGCGCGCAGGTTCTAACGGTCCTGCGCGGACTGGCCGCCAACCCCGAGCGGGCGATCGACCAGAGCGGCGACACCGACGAGGAGAAGGCGGACGCCGTCGAGAAGGCCCGCGCACCCAAAGCTTCCGAGAAGTCTCCCGAGACGAAGGCCAAGTAGACGGGCAACGTCGAGGATAGGTGAGCGGACGGGATAATGTGGCAATGGGGTCTGCCGTCCTCGGGCGGCATCCCGATAACAGATTGGAATTCCTCTGAGTTTCGCGGGCGGCCTTGATCCCGCCCGATCACCTCGCTAGTTCGTTCCTGCCGGCGGCCCGGGATCCTCCCGGGTCGATCCGGTCTGTCCGACGAACAGGAGCGAGAGCCGGGAAGGCGTCGCGCCGGTGCCCCCACGGGCGGCCGGTCCGCGCGCGGATGGCTGTTTGGCGCTCGCCGTCCCAGAGGAGTCGCACGACGTGCTCACGCAAGGGTTGCCCCGCTTCGGGGCCTGCATCGGTCGGGTGACGGCTCTCTGCCTCGCCCTGTCGCCGCTCGCCGCGGCGACGGCCCAGGCGACCCCCGCCGAGGCGCAGGCCGCCGTGACGCCCGCCGCCGTGAGCCAGCCCGCCGCCCCGCCGCTGCGGGTGGAGCTGAACAAGCTCGAGACCGCCGGAGAGACCTGCAAGGCGATGCTGATCGTCGAGAACGGCAAGGGCGGCCCGATCCGCTCGCTGCGCCTCGACCTCTACGCCTTCGACCAGGACGGCATCGTCCAGAAGCGCAGCATGGTCGAGCTCGGGCCGGTGCCGGCGCGCAAGACGGCGCTCCGCCAGTTCGAGATCGCCCCCACCCCCTGCGCCCAGATCGGCCGGGTGCTGCTCAATGATGTGGCGGCCTGCGAGGGCAAGGAAATTTCGGGCCAGGACCTGACCCGCGACACCTGCCTGGAACGCATCGAGCCCTCCTCCGCCAAGGGCGCCGCGCCGTTCGTGCGCTGACCGCCTCTCTTCTTTCCTTTTCTTCCGGAGACCGCCGAGATGGATCCGACCACCGCGCCCGCCGCGACTGCCGGCCACGACTTCTCCTTCCTCGGCCTCTTCCTGCAGGCCGATCCGATCGTGAAGGGGGTGATGATCCTCCTGATCCTGGCCTCGCTGGTCTCCTGGACGATCATCATCGAGAAGTTGGTGCGCCTCGCCGGCGCCCGTCGCCAGGCGAAGTCCTTCGCCCGCCTCGTCGCCACCGGCGGCATGCCGGAGGCGCGCTCGGGCATCTCCGCCCGGGTGGTCACCGCCGCCCAGGAGGCCTGGCGCGACCAGGATCCGACCGAGACCCGCGCCGAGCGGCGCGAGCGGATCGAGCGCGCGATGCGGGCGGCACTCACCCTCGACATCAAGCGGCTGCAGGTCGGCCTGCCGTTCTTGGCGAGCTCCGGCTCGGCGGCGCCGTTCATCGGCCTGTTCGGCACTGTCTGGGGCATCATGAACTCGTTCTCGTCAATCGCGAAAAGCCAGGACACCAGCCTCGCGGTGGTGGCGCCGGGCATCGCCGAGGCCTTGTTCGCCACCGCGATCGGCCTCGTCGTCGCGATTCCCGCGGTGCTGGCCTACAACAAGTTCTCGAGCGACCTCGCCAAGGTGCAGTCGGCCTTCGTCGCCGGCATCGGCACCCTGGGCAACCGGCTGGCGCGCGACCGCAGCCACCACGCCCGCAGCGCCGCCGCCGAGTAAGTCGCTCTCCCGTTCAACACGTAGAATAAGCCCCTGCCCGCTCGGGCAGGCGGCCGGAGACCCGCCAGATGGGTATGGGACCGGTGCAGGCCGGCGCCGGCGACGAGGATGGCTTCGACGCCGCGCCGATGTCCGAGATCAACGTCACCCCGATGGTCGACGTGATGCTGGTGCTGCTGATCATCTTCATGGTCGCGGCCCCGCTGATGACCGTCGGCGTGCCGGTGCAGCTGCCGAAGACCGCCGCCGCCAAGACCTCCGAGTCGAAGAAGCCGGTGGTGGTCTCGGTCGACAAGGACGGCCAGGCCTTCCTCGCCAAGGAGCCGCTGCCAGCCGACGGCGCGCTCGCCCGCCTGAAGGCGGCCGCCGCCGAGGATCCGGGCCAGACCGTGCTGGTGCGCGGCGACAAGGACGTGCCCTACGGCAAGGTGATGGAGGTGATGGGCCTCGTCGGCCAGGCTGGCTTCGCCAAGGTCTCGCTGATCGCCAACGCGCCCTCGGGTGCGCCGTCCGGCGGGGCGGCGCCTGCGCCGGCGGCCCCACGGTAAAGCCATGAACCACACCGTGACGACCGACGCGCCGGAGCCGCGCGAGCCGGGGACGGGCCTCGGCCTCGCCTTCCTGGTGGCGCTCGCGCTCCACGCGGGCGGCCTGTTCGCCCTGACCTACTGGCGCAGCCCTCCGGCCCCGCCCGGCGAGAACGAGATCGCCATCGATCTCGCGCCGGACATGGCGGCGATCGACGTGCCGACCCAGTCGCCGGACGTCGAGGCGACGCCGACCCCCACCGACACGGTCGAGCCGACGACCGTCCCGACGGCCGAGCCCCCGTCCGACACCGTGCCGATCGAGACCCCGCCGCCGGAGACCAAGGTCGAGGAAACGCCGCAGGAGACCCCGGTCGAGCAGGCGCCAGCCGAGGCGGTGCCGATGGAGAAGCCGCCCGAGGCGGTGGAGGCGGTGCAGGAGCCCGAGGAGCAGGTGGTCACCTCGACCAACCCGGAGGCGCCGGCCGCCGTGGTGGCAAAGCCCGTGCAGGAGCCGAAGCCGGTTCCGAAGCCCGTCCCGAAACCGGTGGCCAAGCCGAAACCGGTCGAGAGACCGAAGCCCGTCGAGAAGCCGGTCGAGGCGAAGAAGCCGGCCCCGAAGCCCGTACGCGACGTCAAGCGCGAGGCGCAGAAGGCGGCCGAGCGCACCATGGAGGCCGCCCGCCAGCGCCGCGCCGCTGCCTCCGCCTCGCAGATGAACCAGAGTGGCGCCTCGGCCGCCGCGAGCGCCAACGCGGCGCGAGCCTGGGGGGCGATGGTGCGCGGGGTGATCCAGAGCCGGGCCCGCGGCGCCGGCGGGGCGAGCGGCACCGCGACGGTGCGCTTCACCGTGTCCCGGTCCGGCCGGGTGCTTGGGGCCTCGCTCGCCGGCAGCAGCGGCAACGGCTCGCTCGACGCCGCGGCGGTGGCCGCCGCCTCCGGCAGCCTGCCCCCGGCGCCGGCGGAGTTCACCGGCGCGCAGCAGAGCTTCACCTTGCCGGTGCGGTTCAACTGAGGGGTTGGTGACGTTAGTCGACGATGGTTCGATCACTCGGTGAAGTACACGCCCACCGGGTGATCGAACGGGTTCGAGAGTCTGCTTGACTGGTCGCGTTACTTCATCCCACCCACGACCTCATCCTGAGGTGCGACCGTAGGGAGCCTCGAAGGAGGCCTCCAAAAAGCTCAGCGATCCCTGGAGGCCTCCTTCGAGGCTCCGCGATCTTCGATCGCTCCACACCTCAGGATGAGGTCGCGGATGGGAGAAGGGGGATCATCGCGGTAGAACCCTTGCGAGCCGAACGGGCCCTCACCCCTCCCGCCGCATGAAGTCGAAATCGCAGCCCTGATCGGCCTGGGTCACGGTGTCGTGGAACAGGCGGGCATAGCCGCGCGCCGCCCAGTCGGGCCGCGCCTGTGGCGTGAGAGCCGCGGCGCGGGCGGCCAGTTCGGCCTCGTCGACCAGGAGGTCGATGCGCCGTCCCTCCACGTCGAGCCGGATGCGGTCCCCGGTTCGCACCAGCGCCAGCGGCCCGCCGACCGCCGATTCCGGCGTGACGTGCAGCACGATCGTCCCGAAGGCGGTGCCGCTCATCCGCGCGTCCGAGATCCGCACCATGTCCTTGACGCCGGCCCGCGCCAGCTTCTTCGGGATCGGCAGGTAGCCGGCCTCCGGCATGCCCGGCGCGCCCTTCGGCCCGGCATTGCGCAGCACCAGCACGTCGTCCGCCGAGACGTCGAGGTCGGGGTCGTCGATCCGCGCCGCCATGTCGGGGATCGAGTCGAACACCACCGCCCTTCCCTCGTGCTGAAGCAGGCGCGGCGTCGCCGCCGAGTGCTTGATCAGCGCGCCGCGGGGCGCGAGGTTGCCGGTGAGCACCGCCATGGCGCCGACCGGCTTGATCGGCTGGCCCGGCGAGCGGATCACGGTCTGGCCCGGCACGTCCTCGGCCGCCGCCACCACGTCGCGCAGGGTCGCCCCCGTCACGGTCGGGGCGTCGAGGTCGATCAGGCCGCCCAGCTCACGCAGCAGCTTCGGCACGCCGCCGGCATGGTGGAAATGCTCCATGTAGTGGTCGCCCGAGGGCTTGAGGTCGACCAGCACCGGCACCTCGCGGCCGATCGCGTCGAGGCTCGCGAGGTCGAGGTCGATGCCGGCGCGGTTCGCCATGGCGGTGAGGTGGATCACCCCGTTGGTCGAGCCGCCGATCGCCTGCATGACGACCTGCGCATTGCGGATCGAGGCCGGGGTCAGGATCTCGCTCGGACGGGGACCGCCGGTCTTCGCCATCGCGGCGGCGCAGGCGCCGCTCGCCTCGGCGAGGCGGATCCGCTCGGCGTGGGGCGCCGGAATCGTTCCGGCCATCGGCAGGGCGAGGCCCATCGCCTCGATCATGCAGGCCATGGTCGAGGCGGTGCCCATCACCATGCAGGTGCCGACCGAGGGGGCGAGCCGGCCGTTGACGATCTCGATCTCCTCCTCGTCGATCTCGCCGGCCCGGTGCGCGCCCCAGAGGCGCCGGCAATCGGTGCAGGCGCCCAGAACCTCGCCGCGGTGGTGCCCCACCACCATCGGGCCGACCGGGATCACCACCGTCGGCAGGTCGACGGAGGCCGCCGCCATCACCTGTGCCGGCAGGGTTTTGTCGCAGCCGCCGATGACGATGACCGCGTCCATCGGCTGGGCGCGGATCATCTCCTCGGTGTCCATCGCCATCAGGTTGCGCAGGTACATCGAGGTCGGGTGGGCGAAGCTCTCGTGGATCGAGATCGTCGGGAAGACCATCGGCATCGCGCCGGCCAGCATCACCCCGCGCTTGGCCGCCTCGATCAGCTGCGCGGCGTTGCCGTGGCAGGGATTGTAGTCGGAGGCGGTGTTGGTGATGCCGACGATCGGCCGGTCGAGGGCGTCGTCGGAATAGCCCGCCGCCTTGATGAAGGCCTTGCGCAGGAACAGCGAGAACCCCGCATCCCCGTAGCTGGTCAGTCCCTTGCGCAAGCCCTTGCCCATCGCGTGCTCCTCCCGCCGGCGTTTTGACCGGTTCTAGGGGTGGGGGGAAGGTTGTCAACGAAGCGGGTGGGCATGGGAGGCGGGCGCAGGCGGCACCCTGCAATGATGCCGCAGATGAAGCAACACGCTTTGGATGTCCCCTCCACCCCTTTCCCGGACGACTCAAAGAGGTGAAAGGAGATCCGAGATCCAGCGCAAGAAATCACGGAGCGTCCGTCTGTCTGCAACGGTGAAGTATGCAGAGCCGCTTCGCGGCACGTCCTGTGCTGGATCCCGGATCTCCTTCCACTTCGTTTGAGTCGTCCGGGAAAGGGGGTCGGTTCATGATGCACGATGCGTGCGCGATACCGATGGACCGCCGCTGTCGTGCTGCCCCTGGTCACATCTCCGGATCCGCCGCCGCCTCCAGCCGCCCGGACGCGATCGCCTCCAGAAAGAGCCGGTGGTCCTCAGCGTTCCGGTCGCCATAGGCCCGCGCCCAATCGGCCAAGGCCTCGCGAAAATCGGCGTGGCGGTCGCGGCCGCAATAGCCCGCGATGGCGGCCGCGTCGCCGGTGCGGGCATGGGCCCGGGCGAGCAGCGCACCGTAGGCCCAGGAGAAGTAGACGAGCGGCTGCCCGCGCATGCAGGCGACCGGGATCTCGCCCTTCATGTTCTTCATCTGGCGGACGTAGAACGGCCGGTCGTCGATGGTGGTCCAGCCGAGCAGCGGATCGCCGACCGCCTGGAGCAGGCGCTGGCCGTAGATCACCCGTTCGCCCTCGTGCGAGGCGTAGGGCTCGGGCATGCCGGACACGTAGGGCGCGTGGGCCGGGCGCACGGCCTCCTTGACCTGGAGGAAGAGCACGTCCTGGTCGGAGTTGCCGCAGAGCAGCGCGACATAGGCCCGCGTGCCGACGCTGCCGACGCCGACGACCCGGTGGGCGACGTCGACGACGTGATAGCGGCTCAGCATGAACCGGCGCTCCCGCGGCAGGGTCTCGGCGTAGCGCTCGAGTCCGGCGGTCACCGCCTCGCGGGTGTCGGCATCGACCCAGGTCAGGATCGGCGGGTCCTGGCGGAAGCGCCAGCCGCCATCGACCCGGCGCTCGCCGATCCGGGCGAGCAGGCTCTTGTTGTGGCGCTTGCGCGCCTTCTCGACCGCCCGCTCCACCACGGCGCGGGATTCCGCGTCGATCGCGATGCCGCCGAAATCCAGCTCCTCGGCCCGGGCCGCCCGGTGCCAGACGTCGAGCGGGCCCTGCGGCGCCAGCTCGGTCATGGTGTGCTGGTAGCCGTAAGCGGCCGCGATCACCGCCTCGCGGCGCTCCGCCTCCGGTACGTCGAGGTCGCGGGCGGCGACCTCGATGCTGGCGCAGAGCCGCTTCAGGTCCCACTCCCACGGGCCGATCGTGACCTCGTCGAAGTCGTTGAGGTCGAGCACGATGTCGCGCTGGGGCGTGCCGAACAGGCCGAAATTCGAGATATGGGCGTCGCCGTTCATCACCACGTCGATGCCGCTCGTCGGCGTGCGGGCGAGGTCCCAGGCCATGACGGTGGCGGCACCGCGCAGGAAGGCGAAGGGCGAGCTCGCCATCCGGGCGACGCGGAGCGGGATCAGCCGCTCCTGGCGCCCGGTTTGCGCCTGCTCGATCAGCCGCACCGGGTCGGGCCGGTCCTTCGGGACGGGCACCGGCCCGTGGCTGTCGTGCGGGACCTTAGCGCGCAGGCCCTTGCCGGCGGCGCGGCGCTTCTCCCACGGCTCGCCGGGCGTGCGCAGGTCGATCCGCGGGAAGTCGGCCAGGGGCTCCAGCACGATGTCCTCGGCCGGGACCGGGTCGGCCTCGGGCGCCTCGGGCTGCGGGTCGGGGTTGGCTCTGTCCATGGGGCGCGGCTCGTCGGCGGCCTCGATCGGTCCCGGGATCAACCTTGGCCGTGGGTGATCGTTCCGGTCGCCGGATGAAAACCCGGCGCCGGACGTATTGTCGTTCAGCCCTGCTGGTCGCGGGCCTCCTGGATCCGGTGCAGGAACTCGGCCGACAGCTCGCCGCGCCGGTCCGGGTCGTCGCAGGGGCGGCGCAGGATCAGCCGTCCGTCGCGGGCGGTGACGTCCTCGGTCAGAGGCATCGCGGCCGGGGCGCAGCCGGGGCGGAAATCGACCGCGAGCCCCTGCGGCCCGCCGGTGAGGCGGGCGATGCCGAGGGCGAGGCACGCGACCCGCAGGTGGGCCAGCGCGAACAAAGCCCGCACGCCCTTCGGCAGCGGACCGAACCGGTCCTCGACCTCGCCGCGCAGGGCCTCGACCTCCGCCGCGCCGCCGAGGCGCAGGAGCCGGGTGTAGAGGCTCAGGCGCAGCTCGGGCTCGGGCACGTAATCCTCCGGCACGTCGCCGGCGAGGCCGAGATTGATGTCCGGCGCCCAATCCTCCGCCGGCTCCCCCTTGGCGGCGCGGAGCGCCAATTGCAGCAGGTGCTGGTAGAGGCCGAGCCCGATCAGCTTGACGTGGCCGGCCTGGTTCTCGCCGACGAGGTCGCCGGCGCCGCGGAGATCCAGGTCGCGGGCGCTGATGGCGAATCCCGCGCCGAGGCGGTCGAGGGCCTCGAGCGTGCGCAGGCGCTTCTCGGCTGCCGGGGAGAGGTCGCGGTCGGGCCGGGTCAGCAGGTAGGTGACGCCCCTTCGCTGGCCGCGGCCGACCCGGCCACGCAGCTGGTGCAGCTGCGCGAGGCCGAAGCGCTCGGCGTCGTGGACCAGCATCGTGTTGGCCCGCGGTACATCGAGTCCGCTCTCGATGATCGAGGTGGCGAGCAGCACGTCGTCCTCGCCATCGGCGAAGCGCACCATGATCTCGTCTAGCTCGGCCGGCTTCATCTCGCCGTGGGCGACGACGGTCTCGAGCTCGGGCACCAGCGCCTTCAGGCGCTCGGCCATCGGGCCGATCTCCTCGATGCGCGGGCAGACGACGAAGCTCTGGCCGCCCCGGCCTTTCTCGCGCATCAGCGCCGCCCGCACCGTGTCGTCGTGGAGCGGGGTCAGCATCGTGCGGATCGGCTGGCGCACCGCCGGCGGCGTCGCGATGACGCTGAGGGACTTGAGGCCGACCAGGGCCGATTGCAGGGTGCGGGGGATCGGCGTTGCGGTCAGCGTCAGGACGTGGGCGTCGCCGGCCATCGTGCGCAGGCGCTCTTTCAGGGCGGCACCGAAGCGCTGCTCCTCGTCGATCACCACGAGGCCGAGATCGGCGAAGGTCACGCCCTTTCCGGCGAGCGCGTGGGTGCCGATGACGAGGCGGATCGAGCCGTCGGCGAGGCCCTGGCGCACGCGCTTGGCCTCGGCCGGGTTCGCGAGGCGCGAGAGCTGCGCCACCCCGATGCCGAAGCGGGCGAAGCGCCGCTCGAAGGTGCGCAGGTGCTGGCGCACCAGCACGGTGGTGGGCGCCACCACCGCGACCTGCTTGCCGGCCAGCAGCGCCGCGGCGGCGGCGCGCAGGGCCACCTCGGTCTTGCCGAAGCCCACGTCGCCGCAGACCAGCCGGTCCATCGGCCGCGCGCCGGCGAGGTCCTGGAGCGCCCCGTCGACGGCCTTCGCCTGGTCCGGCGTGAGCGGGAAGCCGAAGCCGGCGCCGAACCGCTCCATCTCGCGCTCCGGCGGCACCAGGGCCGGCGCCTTCGCTTTGCGGCGCTCTTCTGCGGCTTCCAGCATGGCGCGGGCGGCCCGTGCAAGGCCGGCCTCGGTGGCGAGCCGGCGCTTCGGCCAGGTGCCGCCCTCGAGCTTGTCGAGGGTCACCGCCTCGACTTCCGAGCCGTAGCGCCAGATCCGGTCGGCCTGGGCCACCGGCACCATCAGGATCGCGTCGCCGGCAAAGCGCAGGCGCAGGGCCTCGGTGCCGCCATCGTCGCCGGTGGCGATGCGCTCCAGCCCCTCGAACACGCAGAGACCGTGGTCGCGGTCGACCGCGACGTCGCCGACGCGGAGATCGACCTCGCCCATCGGCAGGATCACCGGCTGCCCGGCGCTCGGCCGCGCCGAGGTTCCGCCATAGACGTCCGGCGCCGCGATCACCGTGGCGCCGAGGTCCGGCACCCGGAAGCCCGCATCGAGGGGCGCCGGCAGGGCGACGATCTCGCCGGCCTTTGCGGCGGCCGCCTCCGCCCAGTCGGCGACCGGGCGGACGCCCCGCTCCGCCGCCCGGGCGGCCTGGCGCGACAGGCGCTTGAGCCCGGCGGGATCGCCGGCCAGCACCACCCGCTCGCCGGCCTTCAGGCGCTCGCGCAGGTAGGCCGAGAAGGCCGGGCCCGGCCGGCGCTCGCGCAGGAAGGCCGGCACGGCGATGGCGGCGGCGTCGGCGTCGCTCGCCACCGCCACCTCGCGGGCCTCGCGGGTCTTCGTCCACTCGGCGGGGGTCAGGTAGAGGGGCGCTGCCTTGCCGCGGCTCGCGGCCTCCGAGGCGCGGCCCTCGGCGATCTGCTCGAAGAAGGCCTCGGCCCGGCCTTCCGCCCCGGCCTCGACCACCAGGCGGGCCTCCGGCACGTAGTCGAGCACCGTGACGAGGCGGCCGTAGAGGGTCGGGAGCTGGTGCTCCTGGCCGGTGAAGGGCCGCAGGCGCACGGGAGAATCCGGCGCCAGGATCACCTCGGTCGCCGGATCGACCACCAGGGTCTCGACCTCGTCGAGGGAGCGCTGCGAGACCGCATCGTAGGTGCGGATCGCCGTGACTTTTCCGCCGGCATGCTCGATGCGGCAGGGCCGGGGCGCGGCGGCCGGATAGACGTCGATGGTCCGGCCGCGCACCGCGACCTCGCCGGGCTCGTCGACCCGGTCGTCGAGGATGTAGCCGAGGCGCTGCAGCTCCGCCGTCAGCCGGGCGGGATCGAGGGCGTCGCCGGGTCTCAGCTCGACCCGGGCGCCGGCCCAGGTCTCCGGCGGCGGCACGCGCTGGATCAGGGCCGGCGCGGTGGTGAGCAGGATGTCGGGCAGGTGCGCGGCGTCCGTGAGCCAGCGCAGCACCCCGGCGCGCGCGCCCATCGTGCCGCGGGAGGGCGAGGCGCGATCGAAGGGCAGGCAATCCCATTCCGGATAGACCGCGACGCCGAGGCCGGGTGCCAGCGCCCGCAGCAGAGCGGCGATCTCCTCCAGCCGGCGGGCATCGCGGGCGACGTGGACCAGCGGCTGCCCCCGGTCGCGCAGGCCGAGCAGCGCCACCGCGAGAGCCCCGGCCGGCACCAGCGGCGCCACGCTCTCCTCGGGCCCCGTCCCTGCGCGCCGGCTCACCTTGCGCTTCGCCATCGGCCTCCACTCCCTCGTGTCTGGTGCGGGAAACGCCCGGGGGAAGCGGCGGGTCCGGGCCGAGGCTGTCGCATGCACAGGAATGATGTGGGGGAGTACGCGGAACGGCGCTGGACCCAGCCAAACGGCCCGTCGTCCGAACGCGATCGGCCCGGCCGCGCGAATGACCGTTGCGGGCGCAGAGCGATCGTCCTACCGCCGAGTTCGCTGCGGGTCGCGACGAGCCTGCCCCGGCCCCCACGGCCGGATCGGCGGAGACGATCCACTTACCGGACAGAGGCGGTCATGCGTCAGGTTCACCTCGCTGCAGCGTGTCCGGCCGCGGCTCCGATGCCGCACCGTGCAGGTCGCCGGACGAAGGAGAGAGCCGGTCGGCTGCTGCTTCGATTCCTGTCATACGTGGTGGTGATCGGCCTCGCAGCCGTGTCGCCGGCCCTCGCGGACGCCGCCGATGTCGTCGAGCAGCACCTGCTCCTGCCGGTCTCAATCGACGGCCACGACGAACAGCTCGAAGCCCTGATCGTGCGCCCGGCCGCCGAGGGGCGCTATCCCGTCGCCCTGATCGTCAATGGTGCGTTCCGACATCCGAGGGAATCGCAGGCCGCCGGGCTGGCTCACCTCGCCCACGACTTCGCCCATCGGGGCTGGCTGGCGGCCGTCGTCGTCTGGCGTGGGTACGGCACCTCGACCGGCACGGTCCAAGACGATGCCGGGACTTGCGCTGCTCCGGATCCTGGCCGGTATATCGACGCGCATGCGGCCGATCTGGCCGCCGCCCTGGTCTCGCTGCGCACGCGCCCCGACGTCGAGCCGGCCGTGGCGATCGGGCTCGGCATCTCGGTCGGCGGAATGTCGATGCTCGATCTCGCCGCCCGGTCCGACCACCCTCTGGCCGCGGTCATCAACATGTCCGGCGGCCTGTGGCACAATGCCAAGCCCTTCGCCCCGGACCCGACCTGCGGGCCATTCGAGGACGAGCTCGTGCGGAAGGTTGGTGCCATGGGCAGGGCGGCGGTTCCGACGCTGTGGCTCTATGCCCTCAACGACCCGTGGTTTCAGCCGGAATTCGCCAGGCGGATGAGCGCTGCCTATCGGCAGGGCGGCGGCACCGTCGATCTGCGGTTCCTGCCACCGTTCGAGGCCGACGGCCACACGCTCTACCGCTGGGAGGCGAACGCCCTGACCCAGCCGAACATTGACGATTTCCTCCGCGCGCACGGCCTGCCGGCCCTGGTGGACGATCGGGTGTTCGCGCCGGTTCGCCCGACGCTGGCGCTCGACGACCAGCACCTGCTCGACCATTATCTCCGCATGCCGACCGAGAAGGCTCTCGCCGTTCCGGCGTCCGGACCGGGAGCCTATTACGTGTATGCCGAGCGCTCGATGGAGGCTGCCCGGCGACGGGCGCTGGAACGCTGCCGCGCGATCAGCAGAAGCACCTGCGACCTGGTCGCAGAGAATACGACGCTCACCGGGAAGTGGCGGAGCCTCGCCACCCGCGATGCCCTGACAATCGAGCGCTCTCCGGCAAAGTAGAACGCTGCGAGCCCGAGCCCGAACGCCGGAACCGGCGCGAGCCGGACGAATCGAAGGGCTACACCACCAACCCGGCGATCGGCCGCAAGCCCTCGGTTCCCGGAAACACGCGGCCGGCGAGAACCGCCGGCGACAGGCCGAACAGGTCCGCCGCCAGCCCCTTGGCGACCGCCCGCACATCCGTGGTCGGGGCGAGGTCGCGGCCCTCGTGGAGCTGGGCGGGGCCGAGGCCGGGCCAGTCGGCGAGCACCCGACCGCCGCGCACCGCGCCGCCGAGCAGGAATGCCACCGTGCCGGTGCCGTGATCGGTGCCGGTGGTGCCGTTGACCCGGGCGGTGCGGCCGAACTCGGTGACGACCAGAATTGCGGTGTCGGCCCAGCGCGGGGCCAGGATCTCGGCGAAGGCGGAGAAGACTCCGTCGAGGCCGCCGAGCAGCCCGGCGAGGCGGCCGGTGGCGCCGCCCTCGTCGGCGTGGGTGTCCCAGCCGTCGAGCGCGAGAGCCGCGATGCGCGGGCCGTCATCGGCGGCGATCAGCCGGGCGGCGCCCTCGGCGAGGCCGCGCAGGCCGCCCGCACCCTTCGGCCCGCCCTTCGCCAGGGAGTCGACGTCGAGGCCGCGGGCAAGAGAGGCCGCAAGCGTCGGGTCGCGCGCCTCGTAGAGGCCGAGCACCCGCCGGGCGAACTCGTCGCTTGCCCGCGGCAGGCGCGGCGGCGCCCAGCCGAGGACCGGGGCCGGACCGCGCAGGATCAACGGCGGCACCACGCCCACCCCGAGCGCTGTCCGGGGCGCGATGCCCTCCCCCGCCGGCAGAGCGGCGACGAGGCGGTTGAGCCAGCCGCTGGCGGTGTGGCCCGGGCCGGGCTGACCACTCTCCAGCACGTCCTGCCCGTCGAAATGCGAGCGCTCGCGGTAGCCGGTACTGGCGGCGTGCACCACCATCGCCTGGCGGGCGGCGTAGAGCCGGGCGAAGGTTGGCAGCGCCGGGTGGAGGGCGAAGAAGCCGTCGAGGGGGAGTGCCGCCCCCGGCCCGTCGCGGGTGAGCGCGATGCCCGGGCGCAGGGATGCGTAGGCCGGATCGCCGAGCGGCGCCACCGCCGAGAGCCCATCGAGGGCGCCGCGCAGGATCACCACGACGAGGCGGGCGTCGCGGGCGCCGGGGGCCGCGTAAGCGGTGCGGGGGATGGCGCACCAGGCGAACAGCGCGCCGGCGGTGCCGAGGATCGCCCGGCGGCTCGGATGAGATTGGCAGAGATCGCTCATCGAGAGGTCCTCTTGGGGATCACCGTCGCTGGAACTCGGGGGCCATCAGGACGAGGGCGATGGCTTGCGCCCGGCTCTCGGCCCGGCGGATCGCCGTGCGGGTCTCGTCGGTGGCGAGCGGGCCCAGCACCGCGTCGGCGAAGGCCGCCGGGTCGGTGCCGGCGGCGAGCTGGCCGGTCCGGGCGGCGAGGTCGAGGCGGGCGTGCAGCCCCTCCGGCGAGGCCCAGGCCGCGGCCTCGTCGGGGTAGCCGTTCGGCGCCGGCGCCGACCAGTACGGCTGGCCCAACGCCGCGAGCGCGCTCATGACCATCCGGGGATCCGGCGCGAGGGAGAGCCCGCGCATCGCCGCAGTCAAAAATTCCTGCGGCGAGCGGATCTTGCGCTGCACCGGATCCCAGGCCTCCGGCGCCTCGATCAAGGCCAGCGCCAGGCGGGAGAGGTCGCCGTCCTGGTCGAGGAAGGTCCGGGCGAGGCGCGCCACCAGGGCGGGGGGCGGATCGTCGGCGACGAAGTGGCGCGCGAGGCGCAACGCGACGTGGCGGGCGGTCGCGGGATGCACGGCGAGGTCGTCGAGGGCCATGCGCAGCTGCGCCGGCCCGACATCGAGGTAGGTGCGGCCCAAGAGCGTCACGGCGCCCGGCTCGTGGGCGCCGCGCCGGAAGGTCGTCGTGCCCGGCAGGCCCTCGGCATTGCCGTCGCGCTGGAGCGACCAGCCGGTGAGGATGCGGGCGAGCGCTGTCACGTCCCCTTGTGTGTAGCCGCCATCGGCCCCGAGGGTGTGCAGTTCCAGGAGCTCGCGACCGAGATTCTCGTTGAGGCCCTTGCCAGGACCTGGGCCTTTGCGCTGGCCCGCCGGCGAGTTGGGGCCGACCGAGGCGACGTTGTCGAGGTAGATCAGCATCGCCGGATGAGTGGCGGCGACGAGGAGCAGGTCGCGAAAGCGTCCGAGCACGTGCGGGCGGATCGCCTCGCGCTCGAAGGCGCCGGCACTGACCCGCAGGCGCGGCCCCCGCGCCACCGAGACGGTGAAGTGGTTGGCCCAGAACCAGATCAGGCGCTCGACGAAGCCGAGGGGCGCGGCCTGCGCCAGGGCGAGGCGGGCCGCCACCTCGGCCCGGTAGACGCTCTCCTGGATCGGCGGCGCCGGCGGGCCCTCCGGCATCGGCGCGTCCGGGCTCCCGGCCCGGGCGAGCTTGCGGCCTTGCTCCTCGGCCTGGAGGGCGGCGAGCAGGGTCGGGGCGGGGGCGAGGTCCGGCCCGCCCGGCAGGGGAACGGTGCCGGCCAGGATCTCGCGGCGCAGGGCTTCCTCGACCGGCTCCTCGCGGGCGAGGTCGCCCGGCCGGGCGCCGAGCCCGAACCGCCCGAGACCGAGCGCCGTCCGACGCGGATCGACCGCCATGCCCGTGCCCTCCCCGTCCGGCCGCCACCATGACGCACCGGCATGACGCGCTTCTCGGGCTTAACCGATGCTGAGCGGGAGATGACGGTTTCGTAAGGTGAGCGTTCGCCCCGCGCTACGCCGCCAGGGCGAGCAGCCGGTCGCAATCGACATGCGCCTCGAGATGGTCGGCGAGGCCGTCGAGCACGCGCTCGATCACCGCCTCGTAGGCCTCCGGCCCCGGCGCGGCGCCGAGGCGGGCAAGCCATAGCGCCCGCTGGCCCTCGTCCGAGAACAGGCCGTGGACGTAGGTGCCGCAGACGAGCCCGTCGGCCGAGACCGCGCCGTCGGGGCGGCCGTCGGCGAGGCGGAGCAGCGGCCGGGCGGCATCGGGCCCGCCGGTCTCGCCGACATGCATCTCGTAGCCGGTGAACGGGGTCCCGTCCGGCAAACTGACTCCGGTCGCGGCCGCCAGCCGCTTCTCGGCGGTGAGCACCGTCGCGACGTCGAGGAGCCCCAAGCCCGCCACGGTTCCGGGCGGTCCCTCGATGCCCTGCGGATCGCTCAAGCTGGTGCCGAGCATCTGGTAGCCGCCGCACAGGCCGAGCACCCGCCCGCCGCGGCGGCGATGGGCCAGGATGTCGATGTCCCAGCCCTGCTGGCGCAGGAAGGCGAGGTCGGGGATCGTGGTCTTCGAGCCCGGCAGCAGCACGAGGTCGGCCTCGGCGGGAATCGGCCGGCCGGGCTCGACCAGCACCACGCTCACCCCGGGCTCGGTCCGCAACGGATCGAGGTCGTCGAAATTGGCGATGCGGGGCAGGACCGGCACCGCCACGACCTTTCCCCCCGAGCGCTCGGCGCCCTTGAGGCCGAGCACGTCCTCCGCCGGCAGCCGCGCGGCCTCGGGGAAGTGCGGGATCAGCCCCAGCGCCTCCCAGCCGGTGCGGGCGGCGATGAGGCTCATGCCGTCGGAAAACAGGGCCGGATCGCCGCGGAAGCGGTTGACGAGGAAGCCCCGCACCATCGCGGCATCCTCCGGGTCGATCACGGCTCTCGTGCCGACGAGGCTCGCGATCACCCCGCCGCGGTCGATGTCGCCGAGCAGCACCACCGGCGTGCCGGTGGCGCGGGCAAACCCCATATTGGCGATGTCCCCCCGGCGCAGGTTGACCTCCGAGGCCGAGCCCGCGCCCTCGACCAGCACCAGATCGGATTCCGCCCGCAGGCGCTCGAAGCTCTCGACCACCGCCGCGAGGAGCCGCGGCTTCCAGGCCTGGTACTCCCGCGCCCGCGCGGTGCCGACCATCCGCCCCTGCACCACCACCTGCGAGCCGGTCTCGCTCTGCGGCTTCAAGAGCACCGGGTTCATGTGGACGGAGGGCGCGACGCCCGCCGCCCGGGCCTGGAGCGCCTGGGCCCGGCCGATCTCGCCGCCATCGGTGGTGACGGCGGCGTTGTTCGACATGTTCTGCGGCTTGAACGGCCGCACCCGCAGGCCCCTTCGCGAGAAGGCGCGGGCGAG
Source organism: Methylobacterium sp. EM32 (assembly GCF_040593685.1). NCBI lineage: Bacteria > Pseudomonadati > Pseudomonadota > Alphaproteobacteria > Hyphomicrobiales > Methylobacteriaceae > Methylobacterium > Methylobacterium sp. EM32. The sequence continues at coordinate 20,644 of NZ_JBEXZS010000185.1, forward strand.
CCCGGCGACGATCAGCGACTTGCCGACGTCGGAGCCGGTGCCCTGGATCATCAGGGCCCTGGCGCCCTCCCCCTCAGCCATGTCGCCTCACCCGTGTCGCCTCGCACCCTGCCGGCCGCCCTGTGCGGCAGCGCACGGAAAAAATTCGGAAACCCGGCCGGTCAACCGGCAGGTGTGGCGCGGCGGTCATAGGCGCCCGGTCACGCTCAAGCTAGCCTGCGGCCACAATTTCGCTCAAACGGGGCGTCCTCCAGTGCTCAAGAAGTTCATGCTCGCCGGCGCCGCGACGTCGCTCCTCGCCGGGGCGGCCTCGGCCGCGGACCTGCCGCGCCGCGTCGCCCCGCCGCCGGTCTTCACGCCGGTGCCGGTCTTCACCTGGACCGGCTTCTACGCCGGCCTGCACACCGACTACACCTTCACCGACCGCCAGCGCATCAACACGATCGGCAACGACCTGACGCCGACCAACACGATCGGCAACGTCGCGACCCTGCGTCGCCCGCCGGTGGTGCGCAACGAGCAGGACGGCCTCGCCAATATCGGCGGCGGCTTCGGCTACAACTACCAGTTCACGCCGGGCTCGGGCTTCGTGGTCGGCGTCCAGGCCGACTGGGCCTGGACCGACATCCACAAGAACACCTTCTACCTCGGCCCGCAGCTCGCCGCGAATGGCGGCTTCCCCGACCCGAGCGCCTTCCGTCAGGAACTGTCCTGGCTCGGCACCGTCGTCGGCCGCGCCGGCTACGCCTTCGACCGCCTCTTCGTCTACGGGATGGGCGGCTTCGCCTATGGCGGCGTCGATTACCGCGCCAACTTCTACACCACCGCCGGCGCCACCCCGCCCCTCGCCCTCGCCTATACCGGCCGCTACAACGACATCGCGACCGGCTACGCCTATGGCGGCGGCATCGAGTACGCCCTGCCGACCGACTCGTTCCTGGCCCGCTACAGCCTGCTGGGCCTGCTGGGCATCCAGTCTCAGGCGGTGACGATCAAGGCCGAGTACCTGCATTACGACCTCGGCAGCCGCAACGTGCAGGTGAACAACACCGGCCTCACGGTGGCCGCCGCCGCGCAGCCGCGCGGCTCCTACACCTCGCGCTTCACCACCGAGGGCAACCTCGTCCGCGCCGGGTTCAGCTACAAGTTCAACGGCCTCTGATCCTCGGATCGGCTGAGCCGATATCGGCGGGCCGAACCGGCCCGCCTCTCTCGACGGCCGCGGGGCAGATGCCCGGCGGCCGTTTTTCGTTGCCCCCTGGATCGATAGGCTCCGCGGAGGATCGCGTCGGACGCCGATGCCGGGGAGCGATCCTTGCCGGGAGAAAGCGTCATGCGGGACAGCTCCGTCCATCCGCGGGTCGCGGCGATCGTTCGTCACGCCGTCCCGGACGACGCGGACGCGCTGGCCGGGCTGATCGGCCAGCTCGCTGCATCACGGTGATCGCGCGACGACGGATGCGGATCGCCTGCGGGCCGATCTGTTCGCGTCACCACCCTGGGCGACGGCCCTGGTGGCGGAGGAAGCCGGAACTCTGATCGGCTACGCTCTTCTCGTCCGCCTGTATCGCGCGCAATACGCGTCCCGCGCCCTCGACCTCCATCATCTCTTCGTCGTGCCCGGGGCGAGAAGCTCGGGCGTCGGACGAGCGTTGGTGCAGGCCGCGAGAGCGGAGGCCGAGGCGCAGGGATGCGCCCGGCTCATGATCGGAACCCATCCCGACAACCGCCGCGCTCAATCCTTCTACCGAGCGCTGGGCTTCACGGACCGTCCGCCGGGAGGTCCGCAGTTCGAGCTTCCGCTCGGCGGGGATCGGCCGGCCGTATCCTCGCCCCGCGCGGGCTAGAGCATTTTCCGACGAAGTGGATACCGGTTCGTCGTAGAAAATGCGGCAAAATCAAAGAGCTAGAGCGCTTCGCGATTGCAACGCAATCGCGAAGCGCTCTAGCGGCTCACTCCCGCCCCGCCTCCCGCAGGTGACGGATGATGCCGGAGAAGTCGGTGCCGCCCTGCCCCGCCGCCTCGAAGGCCGCGTAGATCGCCTCGGCATGCGCGCCGAGGGGCGTCGCGGCCCCGGCGCCCGTGGCGGCCTCCTGCGCGAGGCGCAGGTCCTTCAGCATCAGGGCGGCGGCGAAACCGGGCTTGTAGTCGTTGTTGGCCGGCGAGGCCGGAACCGGGCCGGGGACCGGGCAGTAGGTGGTGAGCGACCAGCACTGGCCCGATGAGGTCGAGGCGACGTCGAACAGGGCCTGGTGCGACAGGCCGAGCTTTTCCGCCAGCACGAAGGCCTCGGCGACGCCGATCATCGAGATGCCGAGGATCATGTTATTGCAGATCTTGGCCGCCTGGCCGGCGCCGGCCTCGCCGCAATGGACCACCTTGCGGCCCATCTTCGCGAGGATCGGCTCGGCCCGGGCGAAGGCCTCCGGCGTGCCGCCGGCCATGAAGGTCAGGGTCGCGGCCTTGGCGCCGCCGACGCCGCCGGAGACGGGCGCATCGAGACCCGCGAGGCCGCGCGCCTCCGCCTTCTCGTGCGCCCCCCGGGCGCTGGCGACGTCGATGGTCGAGCAGTCGATCAGCAGGGCGCCGCTCGCCACGTGCGGCAGCACCGCGTCGTAGACCGCCAGCACATGCTTGCCCGCCGGCAGCATGGTGACGACGATCTCGGCCCCCGCCACAGCGGCTTCGGCGCTCTCAGCGACCGACACGCCAGCGGCGCGGGCGGCGTCGAGCGCCTCCGGCATCAGGTCGAAGCCCGTTACCGCATGCCCCGCCGCCACGAGGTTGGCGGCCATCGGGCCGCCCATGTTGCCGAGGCCCAGGAAGGCGATCTGCGTCATGGCTCAGCGTGTCCTCTTCTGGTTTCTGTTTGAGATGATCTTGGGCCGTGAACAGTCCCCTCGACGACGAGGACGGCATCTTCCATCCACGACCTCATCCTGAGGTGCCGGAGCAGAGCGGAGGCCTCGAAGGAGCCCTCCAGCTAGCTCGGAGACATCTGGAGGCCTCTTCGAGGCTCGTTTCACTCGCGATCTTCGATCGCCGGCACCTCAGGATGAGGTCGCGGGTGGGATGACGCGGCTCGCACGGCGCGGCGGGAGATCTCAGTTCCCCACCAGCCCCCGCGCCACGATCACCCGCATGATCTCGTTGGTGCCCTCCAGGATCTGGTGCACCCGCAGGTCGCGGACGATCTTCTCCACCCCGTATTCCGACAGGTAGCCGTAGCCGCCGTGGAGTTGCAACGCCTCGTTGGCGACCCGGAAGCCGGCATCGGTCGCGAAGCGCTTGGCCATCGCCGACCGCTGGGTGGCGTCCGGATCCTTCCGGTCGAGGGCGGCGGCGGCGCCGTAGAGGAGGGCGCGGGCGGCCTCCAGCTCGGTCGCCATGTCGGCGAGGCGGAATTGCAGCGCCTGGAACGCGTCGAGGCGCTTCCCGAAGGCCTTGCGCTCGGCCATGTAGGCGAGGCTCTTGTCGAGGGCGGCCTGCGCCCCACCGAGGGAGCAGGCGCCGATATTGAGCCGGCCGCCGTCGAGCCCCGCCATGGCGATGCGAAAGCCGATCCCCTCCTCGCCGAGGCGGTTCTCGACCGGGACCCGGCATTCCTCGAAGATCACCGCGCGGGTCGGCTGGGCGTTCCAGCCCATCTTGCGCTCGTTCGGCCCGAAGGACAGGCCGGGCGCGTCGGAGGGCACGACCAGGGTCGAGATGCCCTTCGGGCCGGCCTCGCCGGTGCGCACCATCGTGACGTAGAGGTCAGCGGCGCCGGCGCCGGAGATGAACTGCTTGGCGCCGTTGAGAATGTAGTGGTCGCCCTCCCGCCGGGCGGTGGTGCGGAGCGCGGCGGCGTCCGAGCCCGAGCCCGGCTCGGTCAGGCAATAGGCGGCGACCGTGTCCATCCGGCACAAGCCCGGCAGGAAGCGCTCGCGCTGGGCCGCGGAGCCGAACCGGTCGATCATCCAGGCGGCCATGTTGTGGATCGACAGGAAGGCCGCGACGGTCGGGCAGCCGAGGCTCAGCGCCTCGAAGATCAGGGCGGCGTCGAGCCGGGTCAGCCCCGAGCCGCCATGCTCCTCCGCGATGTAGATGCCGCCCATGCCGAGGGCGGCGGCCTCTCGCAATACGTCGAGGGGGAAATGCTTGCGCTCGTCCCAGTCGAGGGCGTGCGGGGCGATCCGCTCGGCCGCGAAGCTGCGCGCCATGTCGCGGATGGCGATCTGGTCCTCGGGCAGGGTGAACAGGGTCATGGCGGCTTTTCCTCCTGTTCCGTCTTGGTCTTGGCCCGGCCGGAGAAGGCGCGGATGTCTCCTCTCCCCGCGGGCAGGGAGAGGGCCTGGGGATCGAAGATCCCACCACCGTTCAGGTGATGCGGCGAGTGGAGGCGAAGCCGAAGCGAGGGTGAGGGGGTCTCAACGAACGAGCCTCCTCCGGAGACACCCCCTCACCCTCGCCCTGCGGGCTCGCTCCGGTGACGACGAGGTCACCGGAGCCCTCTCCCCGCCCGCGGAGAGAGGAGAAAACCCGCGCTTCCCGCGGGCACCGCGAGGTGCCCGCACGTCCCGAAATGCTTACTGCATCACCGGCATCGAGAACTGCGCGCCTTCCTTCACCCCCGACGGCCAGCGCTGGGTGACCGTCTTGGTCTTGGTGTAGAAGCGCACGGCGTCCGGCCCGTGCTGGTTGAGGTCGCCGAAGCCCGAGCGCTTCCAGCCGCCGAAGGTGTAGTAGGCCAGCGGCACCGGGATCGGCACGTTGATGCCGACCATGCCGACCTGCACCTTGGCGGCGAAGTCGCGCGCCGCATCGCCGTCGCGGGTGAAGATCGCGACGCCGTTGCCGTATTCGTGCTCGTTGGGAAGCCGCAGCGCCTCGGCGTAGTCCTTGGCCCGCACCACCGACAGCACGGGCCCAAAAATCTCTTCCTTGTAGATCCGCATCTCCGGCGTCACGTGGTCGAACAGGCAGCCGCCCATGTAGAAGCCGTTCTCGTAGCCCTGCATCTTGAAGGGCCGGCCGTCGACCGCGAGCTTGGCGCCTTCCTTGATGCCGATCTCGACGTAGTTGCGCACCCGCTCGAGCGCCGCCTTGGTGACCAGCGGGCCGTAATCGGCGCTCGGGTCGGTCGAGGGGCCGATCTTCAGGCTCTCGACCCGCGGGATCAGCTTGCTCATCAGGGCGTCGGCGGTCTTCTCGCCGACCGGCACCGCCACCGAGACCGCCATGCAGCGCTCGCCGGCCGAGCCGAAGCCGGCGCCCATCAGGGCGTCGACGGCCTGGTCCATGTCGGCGTCGGGCATGATGATCATGTGGTTCTTGGCGCCGCCGAAGCACTGGGCGCGCTTCCCCGTGGCGGTCGCCCGAGCGTAGACGTACTGGGCGATGTCGGAGGAACCGACGAAGCCGACCGCCTGGATCAGGTCGTCGTCGAGGATCGCGTCGACCGCCTCCTTGTCGCCGTTGACGACGTTGAGGATGCCGGCCGGGAGCCCGGCCTCGATCATCAGCTCGGCGAGGCGCATCGGCACGCCCGGATCGCGCTCCGAGGGCTTGAGGATGAAGGCGTTGCCGCAGGCGATGGCGGGGGCGAACTTCCACATCGGGATCATCGCCGGGAAGTTGAACGGCGTGATGCCGGCGACCACGCCGAGCGGCTGGCGCATCGAGTAGATGTCGATGCCGGGGCCGGCGCCTTCCGTGTACTCGCCCTTCTGCAGGTGCGGGATGCCGCAGGCGAACTCCACCACCTCGACGCCGCGCTGGATGTCGCCCTTGGCGTCCGGGATGGTCTTGCCGTGCTCGCGCGCCAGCAGGTCGGCGAGGCTGTCCATCTCGCGCGCGACGAGGTCGAGGAAGCGCATCATCACCCGCGCCCGGCGCTGCGGGTTGGTGGCGGCCCAGGCCACTTGAGCCTTGGCGGCGTTCTCGATCGCGGCGCGCATCTCGGCCTGGCTCGCCAGCGCCAGGCGTCCGACCACCTCGCCGGTCATCGGCTGGTAGATGTCGGAATACCGGCCCGAGCGGCCGGGAACATGCTCGCCGCCGATGAAGTGGCCGACTTCGCGCACCATGAGGGATCCTCCCTGGATCGAATGTGTTGGGGGCCACCTTGCCCTGGCGATCCCCATAGCGGAAGGGGCGTGAGAGCGGAACGGGTGTGCGCGGATGCGGGAACCGGATGGTCCGAAAGGGGATGTGTGGGACGATTACCGCTTCGTGCTCGCGGTGCACCGGGCCGGCACGGTCTCGGCGGCGGCCCGCCGGCTCGGGGTCGATCACGCCACAGTGATCCGGCGGATCGACCGGCTGGAGCGGCGCCTCTCCGAAAAGCTCTTCCACCGCCGCGCCTCCGGCTACACCGCGACGCAGGCGGGCCTCGCGCTGGTCGCGACGGCCGACGCGATCGAATCGGCGATCATCCACGGCGAGGCCGCGGTCGGCCGCGCCGGTTCGCAGCTCGTCGGCACGGTACGGATCGGCGCGCCGGACGGCTTCGGCAGCGCCTTCCTGGCCGCCCGCCTCACGGCACTGATCGAGCGCCATCCCGAGCTCGACATCGAGCTCGTCGCCACCGCCCGGCTGTTCAGCCTGTCGAAGCGCGAGGCCGACATCGCCATCGGGTTGAGCCTGCCGCCGGAGGGCCGCATCGTCGGGCGCAAGCTCACCGATTACACGCTCAAGCTCTACGCCGCCCCGGCCTATCTCGACCGCCACCCGCCGATCGCCGAACGCCGCGATCTCGAGGGCCACCGCTTCATCGGCTACATCGACGAATTGCTGTACTCGCCGGAACTCGACTACCTGCACCAGGTCGCGCCGGGGGCCGGCGCGCGGCTGCGCAGCGCCAACCTGAACGCGCAGTTGCAGGCGGCGGTGGCGGGACTGGGGCTCGCGGTCCTGCCCTGCTTCATGGCTTCCGGGCGCCCGGATCTGGCCTGCGTGCTGCCGGACGCGGTGTCGCTCACCCGCAGCTTCTGGCTGATGATGCACGCCGACAGCCGCGACCTCGCCCGCATCCGCGCGGTCGCGGAGCATATTTATGCGGTGGTGGAGGCGGAGCGGGAGGTGTTCCTAGCTCCAAGCTGAGAGCCTGTTTGATCGGCTCCGACAGCATCAACATTCTCTGCGTCATTCCGGGGCCGCGAAAGCGGAGCCCGGAATCCAGAACCTCAGTTCACTCCGAAGGAGGCAGATGTCGTTCCGCTTCGTCCTGAACCATCCGCGTTTCTGGATTCCGGGCTCCGCTGCGCGGCCCCGGAATGACGCGGAGGATGGCAAGTCTGTAGAGGCCGATCGAATTAGCGCTCAGGCACTGCCTTCTGGCCCGCAGCCCGCCCTCACACCGGATGCCACCACCGCCCGCGCAGCACCACGCCCTCCGACGTGATCCGCCGGTCCCCGGTCATGTGCTCGCCCAGCACGTCGACGTAGTCGAATTCCCCCTCCCGCACGGCCAGTACCGTCGCATCGCCCAGTGACCCGACCTTCAGGCTGCCGTATTCCATGCGCTGGAGCGCCACGGCGGCGTTCACCGTCGAGGCGGCGATCACCTCGGTGAGGCTCATGCCGAGGCAGAGCATCTTCGACATCGTGGTGACTTGGTCGAAGGCCGGGCCGTCGATGCAGAGCGCGTGGACGTCGGACGAGATCGTATCGGGTAGGAAGCCGCCGGCCAGCATGGCGCGGGCGGTCTTGAAGGCGAAGGAGCCCTTGCCGTGGCCGATATCGAACAGGATGCCGCGCGCCCGCGCCTCGCGCACCGCGGGCTTCACCGCACCCTGCGCCGTCACCGGCGAGTTCGGGAACGGCCGGAAGGCGTGGGTGAGGACGTCGCCGGGGCGCAGCATCGCCAGCACCGCCTCATAGCTCGGCGGCGGCTCGTCGATATGGGCCATCAGCGGCAGGCCGGTCTCCTCGGCGACCTGAAGGGCGATCTCGAGGGGGGCCGTGCCTTGCGTGCCCGAGGCGTGGGCGCCGACCCGGACCTTGATGCCGATGATCACGTCACGGTTGGCCTCGGCCACCGCGACCGCCTCGCGGGGCGCCATCAGGCGCATGTCCTGGCTCTCGCCGACCATCACGGTCTTCGAGAAGCCGTAGATGCCCGCGAAGGAGACGTGCAGGTAGGCGAGGATCCGGGCCTCGGCGCGCTCGATCACGTGCTTGCGGAAGCCCGGGAAGTTGCCCGGGCCGGCGCTGCCGGTATCGACCGAGGTGGTGACGCCGGACAGCCGGCAGAACTCGTCGGCGTCGATGCCGAGCGAGGTGCCGCCCCAGTAGACGTGGGTGTGCAGATCGATGAGGCCCGGGGTGACGATCGCCCCGTTCATCTCCCGCACCTCCGTCCCCTCCCCGGCGGGCAGGTTCCGGCCGAAGCCCGAGACGAGGCCGTTCGAGAAGGCGACATCGGCGATCCCGTCGTGGTTCTGCGACGGATCGATGATGCGGGCACCCCGCAGGATCAGCTCGTGCTGCACGGTTCTTCCCCTGATGATGACGTAGGACGGCCGGGTCACGCGGCCCGCGCCGGCAGGGCGGCGCCGTCGAGGTGGCAGGCCGCGAAATGATGGTCGGCGCCGACCGGATCGAGCCGCGGCTCCTCGGTGCGGCAGCGCTCGAAGGCGTGCGGGCAGCGGGTGTGGAAGCGGCAGCCGCTCGGCGGGTCGATCGGGCTCGGCACGTCGCCGCGCAGGACGATGCGGGTGCGCCCGGCACCGGGCTCCGGCACCGGCACGGCGGAGAGGAGCGCCTGGGTGTAGGGGTGCCGCGGCGCCAGGAAGATCTCCCGGCGCGGGCCGATCTCGACGATCTTGCCGAGATACATCACCGCGACGCGATGCGTCATGTGCTCGACGATGGCGAGGTCGTGCGAGATGAACAGGAGCGCCAGGTCCAGCTCTTTCTGCAGGTCCTGCAGCAGGTTGACGATCTGCGCCTTGACCGAGACGTCGAGCGCCGAGACCGCCTCGTCGCAGATGATCAGGTCCGGCTCGGCGGCGAGCGCCCGGGCGATGCCGATGCGCTGGCGCTGGCCGCCGGAGAATTCGTGCGGAAACCGCGACAGGGCCTCACGCGGCAGGCCGACCCGCTCCATCAGGGCGGACAGGCGCCCGTCGAGGTCGGCGCGGGACTTGGCGAGGCCGAAATTGCGGATCGGCTCGGCCAGGATGTCGCGCACCCGCATCCGGGGGTTGAGCGAGGAGAACGGGTCCTGGAACACCATCTGGATCCGCCGGCGCAACGGACGGAGCGCCCCTGCCGAGAGGTCGTCGATGCGCGTGCCGCCGAGCACGACCTGGCCGGAGGTGGGTGGAAACAGCCGCATCAGGCTGCGGGCGACGGTCGACTTGCCGCAGCCGGATTCGCCGACGAGGGACAGGGTCTCAGCCCGCTCGAGGGTGAACGAGACGCCGTCCACGGCTTTCAAGCTGCGGGCGCCGCGGCCGAGCAGGCCGCCGCCGAGGAGGAAGTGCTTGCGCAGGTCGTTGACCGCGAGGAGAGGCTGGCTCACGCGGCGAGCGCGTCCTTCGGCGCGTAGTGGCAGGCGGCGAGGTGGCCCGGCGCCTTCGGCTCCAGGGCCGGGGCGTGGGTCCGGCAGAGGTCGGTGACCGAGGGGCAGCGGCCGGCGAAGACGCAGCCGTCGATGCGGGTCTTCAGGCTCGGCACCATGCCGGGGATCTCGGCGAGGCGCTGGGGCGCACCCGGTCGCTCGGCGGCGCCGAGGCGCGGCACCGCGCCCATCAGGCCGCGCGTGTAGGGATGGCGCGGGCTGCGGAAGAGGTCGCGCACCGCCGCCTCCTCGACCTTGCGGCCGGCATACATGACGACCACCCGGTCGGCGACCTCCGCCACGACGCCGAGATCGTGGGTGATGAGCATGATCGCGGCGCCGACCCGGCGCTTCAGGTCGCGCATCAGGTCGAGGATCTGGGCCTGGATCGTCACGTCGAGGGCCGTCGTCGGCTCGTCGGCGATGAGGAGCTTCGGCGAGCAGGCGAGCGCGATGGCGATCATCACCCGCTGGCGCATGCCGCCGGAGAGCTGGTGCGGGTATTCCCGCACCCGGCGCCGCGGCTCGGGGATGCCGACGAGGGCCAGCATCTCGACCGCCCGCTCCTCCGCCTCCTTGCGCGAGAGGCCCTGGTGCAGGCGCAGGGTCTCGCCGATCTGGCGGCCGACGCTCAGCACCGGGTTCAAGCTCGTCATCGGCTCCTGGAAGATCACGCTGATGGCGTTGCCGCGGATGCGGCGCATCTCGCGCTCGGGAAGTTCGAGGAGGTCGCGCCCCTCGAACCGGATCGCGCCGGCGAGCCGGGCCGGCGGCTCGGGCAGGAGCCGCAGGATCGACATCGAGGTCACCGACTTGCCGCAGCCGGATTCGCCGACGATCGCCAGGGTCTCGCCGGACTGGATCGCGAAGGAGACGCCGTCGACCGCGCGGTTGACCCCGTCGGGGGTGCGGAAATGGACCTGGAGGTTCTCGACGGAGAGGAGCGTCATGGGCGTCGTCTCCGGGGGAGATTCTCGGATGGGAGCAAGACGAGACAATCACCGGACCTGCCACCCTCCGCGTCATCCCGGGGCTCGGCGCAGCCGAGAACCCGGGATCCATAACCGCCGACGGCGCAGGATGAGGTGGGCCGCGTCCCGATCTCTTCGGGGACCTCGGCGGTTATGGATCCCGGGTTCCGCTGCGCGGCCCCGGGATGACGATGGAGGGCAGCCAGATCGCCGGAGGCAAACGAATGCTCACGCATCCTTCGCCATCCGCGGATCGAGGGCATCGCGCAACCCGTCGCCGACGAGGTTCACGGCGAGCACGGTGAGCGACAGGAAGATCGCCGGGAAGAGAATGATATAGAACTTCACCTGCCAGAGCGCCCGGCCCTCGGCCATGATGTTGCCCCAGGACGGGGTCGCGGGCGGCACGCCGGCGCCGATGAAGGACAGGATCGACTCGGCGATCATCGCGGAGGCGCAGATATAGGTCGCCTGCACGGTCATCGGCGCGAGGGTGTTCGGCAGGATGTGGCGCCAGATGATCATCGGCATGCGGGTGCCGGTGGTCACCGCCGCCTCGACATAGGGCTGCTCGCGCAACGACAGCACCACGCCGCGCACGAGGCGCGCGACGCGGGGAATCTCCGCCACCGTGATCGCCAGGATCACGTTCTCGATCGAACCTCTCGTGAGCGCCATCAACGCGATGGCGAGCAGGATCGGCGGGATCGACATCAGCCCGTCGACGATCCGCATGATGATCCCGTCGGCCCAGCGCACCATGCCGGAGACGAGGCCGATCGCGAGGCCCGCGAGCGAGGCGAGCAAAGCCACCGCGAAGCCGACGAGGAGCGAGACCCGGGCGCCGTAGACGACGCGGGAATAGATGTCGCGCCCGAGCATGTCGGTGCCGAACCAGTAGAGGCTCGACGGCACCCGCGTGCGGCGCGACGGGCTGATCGCGGTCGGGTCGACGGTCCACAGATAAGGCGCGAGGATCGCCATCAGGGCGACGATCGACAGGATCACGCCGCCGATCACGATGGTCGGGTGGCGTTTCCAGGTCCGGCGGATCGGCCCGAGGGCCTTTCGAGGTGGGTAGAGGTCGGGCAGCGGCGGGGCGACCGCGAGGCCGGGGGGCGCCTCCGGCCCCAGAGGGTGGGCGGCGCTCAATAGCGGATCCTCGGGTCGATGAGGGTGTAGAGAAGGTCGATCGCCAGGTTGATCAGCACGTAGGTGAAGCTGAACAGCAGCACGACGCCTTGGATCACCGGATAGTCGCGCCGCAGGATCGCATCGACGGTGAGTCGGCCAAGGCCCGGAATCGCGAACACCGTCTCGGTGACGACGGCGCCGCCGATGAGGAGCGCGATGCCGATGCCGATCACCGTGACGATCGGCACCGCGGCGTTCTTGAGCGCGTGCACGAACAGAACGCCGCCCTGCGCCACGCCCTTGGCCCGCGCCGTGCGGACGTAATCCTGCTGCAGGACGTCGAGCATCGTCGCCCGGGTCACCCGGGCGATGAGCGCGATGTAGACGAGGCCGAGCGTCAGCGCCGGCAGGACGAGGTTGGCGAGCCAGGCCCCCACCCCCTGCTCGATCGGCGTGTAGCCTTGCGCCGGCAGCCAGCCGAGCTCGAGAGCGAAGACGTAGGCCAGCAGGTAGCCGACGACGAAGACCGGCACCGAGAAGCCGAGCACCGCCGCCCCCATCACCAGCCGGTCGACGAGGCGCCCCGCCTTCCAGGCCGCGACGACGCCGAGCGGCACCGCGACGAGGACGGCGAAGACCAGCGTGACCAGCATCAGGGACACGGTCGGCTGCACCCTTTGCCCGATCATGGTGGTGACCGGCAGGTTGGTGAAGATCGAGGTGCCGAGATCCCCGTGCAGGATGCGCCAGGCCCACTCGCCGAAGCGGACCAGGAACGGCCGGTCGAGGCCGAGCGAGGCGCGGATGCGCTCGATATCGGCCGGCGAGGCCTGGTCGCCGGCGATCAAGGCCGCCGGATCGCCCGGCGCCAGCGAGAGCAGGCTGAACACGAACAATCCGACCACCGCCATCACCGGGATGACGGCGAGGACGCGCCTGACGAGGAAGCCGAACACGGGATGCGTTCCTCAGGCCTTGGAGACGCCCCAGGTGAAGGGCAGCGGTCCCTTGCCGATTCCGGTCACGTTCTTGCGCCAGGCCTGGTAGCCGAGGAAGTAGCCGGTCGGCACGTAGACGCCCCCGCTCACCGCCGCGGCGTTCACCTTGTCGATCGCCGCCTTCTCGGCCGCGGGGTCGGCGGCGTCGAACCATTCGGTGATGCCGGCCTCGACCGGCGGCAGGTCGGGCCAGCCGAACCAGGCCTTGTCGCCGTTGGCGCGGATCGCCGGGTAGACCGCCGGGTTGATGCAGTCGGCGCCGGCGTGCCAGGTGTGGAACATGTTCCAGCCGCCCTGCGACGGCGGCGCCTTCGAGGCGCGGCGCGTGCCGACGGTGCCCCAGTCGGTCGCGACGAAATCGACCTTCATGCCCATCTGCTTGAGCAGGTCGGCGGTGACGTCGCCCATGTTCTTGGTAATCGACTGGTCCTGCGCCACGACGCAGACCACCGGCTCGCCCTTGTAGCCGGCCTCGGCCAGCAGCTTCTTCGCCGCCGCGATGTCGCCCTTGCCGATTTTCTGGCCGCCCGCCTCGCTGTAGAGCGGGGTGCCGGGCGTGAAGAAGCCGGGCAGCGGCTTCCACAGCTTGTCGTCGTCACCGATCAGCGCCCGCATGTAGTCCTCCTGGTTCATGCCCATGAGGACGGCCTGGCGCACCTTCGGGTTGTCGAAGGGCGGATGCAGGTGGTTCATCCGGAACGCGCCGATATTGCCGAGCGGGTCGGCGATGTCGACGTTGATGTTGGCGTTCTTGCGCAGCAGCGGGACGAGGTCGGGAATCGGGTTCTCCCACCAGTCGACCTCGCCGTTCTGGAGCGCCGCCGAGGCGGTGGCGGGATCGGGCATGATCACCCACTCGACCCGGTCGAGCAGCATCCGCTTGCCGCCGGCGAGCCACGAGGACGGCTCGTCGCGCGGCTTGTAATCCGAAAACTTCTCGAAGACCGCGCGGGCGCCCGGCACCCACTCGGAGCGGGCGAACTTCATCGGGCCGGAGCCGACATACTCGGTGATCTGGGTGAAGGGATCGGTCTTCGCGATCCGCTCCGGCATGATGAAGGCGCAAGGCGCGTTGTTCTTGCCGAGCGCCAGTAGGAGCTTCGGGAACGGCTTCTTGAGCTGCCAGCGGAAGGTGCGGTCGTCGGTCGCGCTGAGCTCGGCCTGGATCGCCCGGATCATGATGCCCATCGGGTCGCGGGCCATCCAGCGGGTCAGGCTCGCCACCACGTCCTTCGACAGCACCGGCTCGCCGTCGTGGAACTTGAGGCCGGGCCGCAGGCGGAAGGTCCAGGTCAGGCCGTCGGCCGACACCTCCTCGGATTCCACCATCTGGCGCTGGGGCTTCAGCTGCGCGTCGACGCCGTAGAGCATGTCCCAGACGAGGGCGGCGGCGTTGCGAACGACGTACTGCGTCCCCCAGATCGGGTCGAAATTGGCGAGGTTCGCCTGCGGCACGAAGCGCAGCACCTTGGCCGGCTGCGCGAGCGCCGGGGCGGCGAGGTGGGGCGCCATGCCGGCGGCACCGAGGGCGGCCGAGCCTTTCAGAAACGTCCTGCGGTCCATGGCGTGTCCTGCCTGCGGGGCCTGTGGTCGTGAGCCGTGCCCGAGCCCCGAGAGGGCCGGCCCTCCCGCGAGGTTCGCCCCGGTCCGATCCCTCGGTCAAGGCGGTTCACGGGTCGTCAACGGTCACGCTCGGCCGGAGAGCAAGCTTCGCGCCAGAGGCGGCACGGGAGATCCACCGGGGGCCGACCGGGCCGGAGTCATGCGCCCTAATCCCTCGTGCCTATCGCGTTCGGTCGATTTCAGACGCGAACATTCGGGCATTTTGAGCGATAATCGGTCTTTGTGCGAAGGTTCGGAACCATACGATGAATATGTCTTCGGCATCGGGAGACGAGCCGATGGGATCCACCGGTGAGATCATCTTCGACGCGCCGTCGCCGGCGGTCGATTGTCGCGTCTCGAACCTGACGGTGTTCGCCGCGACACTGACGGTTCCGGCCGGGCTCGCGGTGCCGGACGGCTTCACGCTGGCGATCACCGGCGAATTCGTGATGCGCCGCTGCCGCGTGGTGTGGCGCCGGCGCGGCCGCGTCGGCGTGGCGTTCGAGATGCCGGCGTGAGACGGCGGTCGGGATGGGGTGCGCGGCGGCGTTGACATCACGACGAGGAGAGACGCAAGCCCCGAATGACGGTGGGACACGCCAGAGCCTGCTCTTCTTGCGCAACGCTATGAAAACCCTCCGCGTCATCTCGGGGCCGCGCAGCGGAACCCGGGATCCAGAACCGCTGACCTTTCAGGATGAGACGGAACGCGTGCAGACCAGTCTTACATCCTCGGCGGTTATGGATCCCGGGTTCTCGCCTGCGGCGAGCCCCGGGATGACGAAGCAAGTTGTTTGATGTGTATACCGGATCAACCGGCGCAACAGATCAAGCAGAGTCTCAGATCGATCGGATCTTCTCCTCGATGCGCTCGGCTTCCTCCTCGTCGACCACGACCGGGGGGCTGCTGTCGTCGGGCAGGCCTGGGCCGGTCTGGGCGATCGTCTCATGCTTGGGGCGGGCGTTGGGGCCGTTCGAGATCGTCGCCGGCCGATCACCGTCATCCTTGGCCATTCTATGCCTCCTTGTCGGCACGTATGCCGCTGCAGGAGGCAATCGAGCGTATGGTCCATCGTTCCGGGGCGACCGTCAGATCACCTCGACCTTGGTGCCGACCGGCACGAAACGGTAGAGCTCGATCACGTCCTCGTTCAGCATCCGGAAGCAGCCGGCCGAGGCGGCGCGGCCGATCGAGCCCGGATCGGTGGTGCCGTGGATGCGGTAGAGCGTCGAGCCGAGATAGAGCGCCCGGGCCCCGAGCGGGTTGCGCGGGCCGCCCGCGACTTTGCGCGGCAGGCCGGGCCGGCTGCGCCGCATCTCCGGCGTCGGCGTCCATTGCGGCCATTCCTGCTTGGCGGTGACCGTCTGCACGCCCTTCCAGGTCGTGCCGGGGCGCCCGACCGCCACCCGGTAGCGCACGGCCGTGCCGTCGCCGCGCACGAGGTAGAGCAGGCGCGCCGCCGTATCGACCACGATCGTGCCGGCGCCTTGCGCGCCGGGATAGCCGACCACCTTGCCGCGCCGCAGGGCCGGCAGGGCGACGGGCGGCGCGGGCGTGAGGCGCGGGGCCGGGGGCGCCGACAGCGGCTCGATGGGCAGGGCGGCCAGGCGCGCGGGCGCGTCCGGTGCCGGAGCGGGCGCGGCGAGGGGCGCGACGGCGGGGGCCGGCGGAGCGGGAAGCGGCGCGGCGGCGGGCCCTGTCGCGGATAGCGGTGCGGCGCCGAGGGGATGAGACGGCGCCGGCTCGGGAGCGAGCGCGGACAGGCGCATGGGGGCGTCCGGCAGGGGCAGGCTCGGCACGGTGGCCGGTCCCTCCCCCGCCGCGACGGGGCTGCGCGTGGCCTCGTTCGCGGCGGCCGGGCGGGAGCGGCAGCGATAGACGCGCTGCCCGTCCGCCCGCATCGTCACCGGGCCGATCGCGTCGACGACGATCTGCCGCGGCTCGGCCCTCGCCTCCGCCCGCAGGTCCTCGGCCGAGCGGAAGCAGCGCATGTGGAGGCGGTAGCCGATCGCCGTGTCGGAGACCTTGTCGATCCGGCAGCGCAGGTCGTGCGCGTCGAGCCGCGCCTCGGCGGCGGGCTTGAGCCGGATCACGAACGCCCGCGGGCTCGCCGGGTCGGCGCAGTCGCGCAGGGTCGGCGCCCACCAGCCCGCCGGCGACTCGTCGGCGCTCATCGCCTGGGCGGCGCCGGCGCTGCAGAGAAGGAGGGCGGGCAGGAGCCGGCCGAGACGTCGCATCGTGGAGGCTTTCGGGAGAGGGGCTCGACGGGCGGAAGGCAGGCGGGGTTCAGCGCGCGGGCGACCGTCCGGCCTCGGCGACGGCGCGGAAGCCTGCGGCCTGCGGGGCGGTGCCGATCACCACGAACCCGCTCCAGCCGTCCCGGGGCGCGGGCCCGCCGGCCGGGCCGCCATCGGCGACGAGGGCGAGGCGGACCTCCGCGCCGGACCGGCTCTGGTCGCGGGTCGGCGGCGACGGCGGCGCCTCCGCCTCCTCGAACAGGCCGGCCCGCAGCAGCGGCGGCGCCTCCTCGGCGACCGGTCTCGGGGGGCCCTCCACCGGGCGGGCCGCCACGCGCAACGACGCCATGCGGGCGCCGAGCCGGTCGAGGGCGAGGCGGATCGGCCG
The DNA here is from genome assembly GCF_040593685.1 of Methylobacterium sp. EM32. NCBI lineage: Bacteria > Pseudomonadati > Pseudomonadota > Alphaproteobacteria > Hyphomicrobiales > Methylobacteriaceae > Methylobacterium > Methylobacterium sp. EM32. Next base: position 37,526 of record NZ_JBEXZS010000185.1, read on the forward strand.
GCCCTGCGGGGCGTCGAGCGCCGCGAGCGCCGCCTTCGTGTCGTCGCGCGCCGGCACGACGTGGACGACGCGGTAGTGGCGCGCCTTCAGCTCGCGCAGGAGCGCGGGCAGGATCGCGACGGTGCGGGGCTGGATGTCGTGGAGCAGGATGATCCCCCGCCCCGCCGCGTCGAGGCGCCGGAGCACCCGGTCCATCACCGCCTGCGGCGAGATCTTCTTCCAGTCGTCGCCGTCGACGTCGATGCTGAACGGCACCAGCTTCTGCCCGGTCGCGTAGCGGTCGAGGGCGGGGCTGTGCCCGAGGCCGGGAAAGCGGAAGAACGGCGACAGGGCCGGCGCATCGTCGGTGAGCACGGTGCGGACGGCCTCCAGGCCGCCGTTGATCTGGTCGCGCCGCACCGCGGGGCTGCGGACCCGGTCGAGGTAGCGGTGCGACCAGGTGTGGCTCGCGATGGTGTGGCCTGCGGCGGCGGTCCGGCGCAGGGTGTCGGGAAACTGCGCCACCATACTGCCGACGACGAAGAACGTCGCCTTCACGCATTCGGCCTCGAGCGCGTCGAGCACGGCCTGCGTGCGCCGGGGCAGCGGGCCGTCATCGAAGGTCAGCACCACCTCGCCGCGCTCGAGCGGCAGGGTGCGGCCGTAGCTCGCCTTGCCGACCGGGCCTTGCGTGAAGGGCACTTCGAGGGTGCGCGCGGTGCCGAGCGCCTCCGGTCGGCACTCCGCGGCCGCGGCGAGGGCCGGCGGCAGGCACAGGACGGCGGAGAGCAGCAGGGGCTTGAAGCAACGCACGAACAAACCCCGCCACGCCAACGACCTTTCCGCCAATTTCACACACAACCTTTAGTCGCCGGTAAACGCGCTATCGTCTCGCGCAGTCGCTTCGGGATTGCAGGCAGAATTATCCTCTCACACGAACCCGAGCCGCCGCATGATCAACGTGGTTAATCCCGATTAATGCGGCAATGATTGCCCTACGTCAGCCGGCAAGACCTGTAGCGCGACAGCAAAGCTGGATCGCTCAGCGGCCTCCCTCGCCTGCGGTCGCGCACGACGAGGGAGCCGGAAAGACGGCGGCGCCGCGGGCCGTCCGGGCGCCTTAACCCGGCGCTAACCATGGCCGTCGTTCCGTCGCCGGAGGGCAGCGGAATCTCGGGCGGATGGCACGGCGCGGACACACCCTTCGGGCGGAGATCCCGCCGCACGGCGCCATCCAGGCGGGGCCGGCAGCCCTCGCGCCCGGCCTGCTGACGCTGGCGCGCTGGCGGCTTCTGGCCATGCACCGGAGGGCGGGCGTCGGCCATGTCGGCGGCAACCTCTCGGCCCTCGACGCGATGATGCTGGTGCATCACGAGATGCTGTCCGAGGCGGACCGCTTCGTCCTCTCGAAGGGCCACGCGGCCGGCGCGCTCTACGTCACCCTGTGGAGCCGGGGCCTCCTCACCGACGCCGAGCTCGGCACGTTCCACACCGACGGCACCCGGCTGCCGGGTCATCCCCCGGCCGGGCATCCGCCCGGACGGGGCCTTCCCGGAATCCGCTTCGGCACCGGCAGCCTGGGGCACGGCCTCTCGCTCGCCGCCGGGCTCGCCCTCGCGGCCCGGCTGCAGGACCGGCCGGGCCGGGTGTTCTGCCTGACCTCCGACGGCGAGTGGCAGGAGGGCTCGACGCTTGAGGCGCTGATCTTCTGCGCCCACCGGCGCCTGTCCAACCTGACGATCCTGATCGACCACAACCGCCTCCAGGGCTTCGGCACGACCGACGAGGTCGCCTCCCTCGATCCCGTAGGGCGGGCGCTCAGCGGCTTTGCCGTCGAGATCCGCGAGGCGGACGGGCACGACCTCGCGGACATGCGCCGCGCGCTAGAGCCCGGCACCGACCGGCCGGTGGTCGTCGTCCTGCACACCGTGAAGGGGCACGGCGTGCCCGCCATCGCGGGGCGCCTCGACAGCCACTACCTGCCGCTCACCGAGGAGCAGGTGCAGGAGGCCATTCTCGGCGGGGCGATCCCCGGCGAGTCGATTCACGGCACTGGGGAGACGGCCTGATGCGGCGCGAATTGTGCGAGGCGCTGGTCGCCCTGGCCGGGCGGCCCGGCCTCGTCTTCCTCACCGGCGATCTCGGCTTCGGCGCCCTGGAGCCCCTGCGCGACGCGCTGGGCGAACGCTTCCTCAATGCCGGCATCGCCGAGCAGAACATGATCGGGGTGGCCGCCGCGCTCGCCAGCGAGGGGCTGGAGCCCTGGACCTACACCATCGCGCCGTTCTGCTACGCCCGCGCCTTCGAGCAGATCCGCAACGACGTCTGCCTCCACCGCCTGCCGGTGCGGATGCTCGCCAATGGCGGCGGCTACGCCTACGGGGTGATGGGCCCGACCCATCACGCGCTGGAGGATTACGGGGTTCTCTCGACCCTGCCGGGCCTGCGCATCTTCGTCCCCGCCTTCGACAGCGACGTCGCCGCGGTGGTCGAGGCGGCCGGGAGCGATCCGGGCCCCACTTACGTCCGGCTCGGGCGCGGCGAGGTGCCGGCGGGCTGCGTAGCGCCGCCCTACGCGCCCTGGCGCCGCCTGCGCGCCGGGCGCGGGGCGGTGGTGGTCGCGGTCGGTCCGATGGCCGGACTCGCCTGGTCGGCCTTCGCGGAGGAGGGCGAGGACGGGCCGGAGGTCTGGGCGGTGAGCGAGCTGCCCTTGGAGATGAGCCCGCCGCCGCCGGCCTTCGTCGAGGCGCTGCCCGGCCGCATCCTCTGCGTCGTCGAGGAGCACGTCGCGCAAGGGGGGCTCGGCCAGGGCCTCGCCGCCTGGTGCCTGGAGCGCGGCATCGCTGTTGCGGGTTTCCGCCCGGTCGCGGCGTCCGGCTACCCGTCGGGCACCTACGGCTCGCAGGGGTTCCACCGGCGCGAGAGCGGCCTCGACCCGGATTCGCTCCGCGCGAGGCTTCTCGCATGAACGGCTCGCCCGCCGACTGGATCGACACCCTCAAGGGCCCCATCGCCGTGCTCGGCGCGGGCGGCTTCGTCGGGTGCAACCTGTTTCGCCACATCCTGGCGCGGCGCCGCGACGTCTATGCCGTCGCCCGCACCCTGCCGGCACCGCGCCTGCGCGACGTCGATCCCCAGCACCTCGTCGCGGTGGACTTCACCGACAGGGCGGCGACCGCGAGCTTCGTCGAGGCGATCCGCCCGGCGACGGTGTTCGACTGCATCGCCTACGGCGCCTACTCCTTCGAGACCGACGCCGACCTGATCTACGCCACCAACTTCACCGCCCTCGTCTCCCGCGTCGAGCGCCTGGCCGAGAGCGGGGCGCTCGCGGCCTACATCCATGCCGGCTCCTCGTCCGAGTACGGACTGAACTCCGCCGCGCCCGGCGAGGACGCGGCCCTCGTCCCCAACAGCGCCTACGCGGTCTCGAAGGCGGCGGCCGCTCAGTTCCTCGCCTATGCGGGCAAGACCCGGCGCTGGCCGGTGGTGAACCTGCGGCTCTACTCGGTCTACGGTCCCTACGAGGACGCGAACCGCCTGATCCCGGCCGTGGTGTCGCGCGGGCTGGCGGGGGGCTATCCCGATTTCGTCGATCCGACGATCGCGCGCGACTTCGTCTACGTCGAGGATGTCTGCGAGGCCTTCGTGCGGGCCGCCGCCAAGATGTCGCTCGACCTCTACGGCGAATCGCTCAACATCGGCACCGGCAGAGAGACCACCATCGGCGATCTGGCGCTGACGGCGAAGGACGTGTTCGGCCTCGCCGAGGCGCCGCTTTTCGGCGCGATGGCGCCCCGCGCCTGGGACCTCGCGCGCTGGCAGGCCAATCCCGACAAGGCCGCGCGCCTGCTCGGCTGGGAGGCGAGGACCCCGCTCGCCGAGGGGCTCGCGCGCACCGCCGCCTGGATGCGCGAGGCCGGCGCCGCATTGTCCGGCCTCACCAAGGCCGGCGCGACCCGGCGCCGGAGCATCGCGGCGATCATCGCCTGCTACAAGGACGAGGAGGCGGTGCCGATCATGCATGCCCGCCTGACGGCGGTGTTCCGCAAGATCGACGTCGATTACGAGATCATCTTCGTCAACGACGCCAGCCCCGACGGGTGCGGCGAGCGGATCCGCGCCTTGTCGGTGTCCGATCCGCACGTGCTCGGCATCACGCATTCGCGCAATTTCGGCTCGCAGATGGCCTTCCGCAGCGGCATGGAGCTGGCGACCGCCCAGGCCGTCGTGCTCCTCGACGGCGACCTGCAGGACCCGCCCGAGCTGATCGAGCCGTTCTACGCGCAATGGGTCGCCGGCCACGACGTGGTCTACGGCCGGCGCGTCCAGCGCGAGATGCCGCTCGTCTGGGGCCTGCTCTACAAGGCGTTCTACCGGGTCTTCGCCGCCTTCAGCTACGTGCGCATCCCGCACGATGCCGGCGACTTCTCGCTGATGGACCGGCGCGTCGTCGGCTGGCTCCTGAACTGCCCGGAGCGCGACCTGTTCATGCGGGGACTGCGCGCCTATGTGGGCTTCCGCCAGACCGGCGTCGATTACGTGCGCCCGAAGCGGATGTTCGGCACGAGCACGAACAACCTGTTGTCCAACCTCGAATGGGCCAAGCGCGGCATCTTCTCGTTCAGCAACACGCCGCTGAAGATGCTCACCGCCGCCGGCATCGGGCTGCTCGGCCTCTCGGGCCTGATCGGCCTCGCGATGATCGCCCTGCGCCTCGCCGTCCCCGACATCGCCCCGCGCGGCGCGGTCTCGACCCAGCTGGCGATCCTGTTCTTCGGCGCCCTCAACCTGTTCGCGATCGGGCTGATCGGCGAGTACGTCGCGAAGATCATGGAGGAGGTGAAGGGGCGCCCGCGCCTCATCCGGGCGGCCCTGATCCGCGGCGGCATCGCCACCGACCTGCCGCCCGAGGGAAGGACCCGCCCGTGACCGGCACGCTCGCGCCGCCAGGCACCTCCGCGCGCCGGGACCATGCCCTGCCGGACGCCCCCCCGGGCGCCGCCGGTTCTCACCGAACCGCCACACGCATCGCGGGCGAGGGCTTCGGCCACCTGCCCTTCACGATCGTGCTGGTGCTGGCGGCCGCTCCCAACCTGATCTTCCTCGCCACCCATCTCCAGAGCCCGGCCTTGGCCATGGCCTGCCTCGCCCTTCTGTCGGCGGCGCTCGCCCTGGTCCTGCGGGATCTCGGTCGGGTCCGCGCGCCGATCGACGCGCCGCTTCTCACCGCCGCCCTCGCGGCCGCGATCGGGCTCTGCCTTCTCGGTGGCGAAGGGCACCTGTTCTTTGCCAACGACGACTGGCTGCTACGCGACGCCGTCCTGCGCGACCTCGTCGCCGAGCCCTGGCCGGTCGGGTACCTCTATGCCGGCGACCCGACGATGCTGCGCGCGCCGCTCGGGATGTACCTGCTGCCGGCGGCGGTGGGTAAGGTTCTCGGGCTCGACGGCGCGCACGGCGCGCTGCTCGCCCAGAACGCGCTCCTGTTCGGCTGCCTGTTCTATGGCTTCGCCCGGCTCGCCCCGTCGCACCGGCAGGGCCTCGCCGTGCTGGCGATCTTCGTCGCGTTCAGCGGCTGGGACGTCGTCGGCGCCTGGAAGCTCGGCGGCCCGCTCACGCCGGGCATCCATCTCGAGCAGTGGCTCGGCAACCTGCAATTCTCCTCTCACGTGACCCAGCTGTTCTGGGTGCCGAACCACGCCGCCTCGGGCTGGATCTTCGTCGGGGCCTATTGCCTGTGGCGCGCCGCCGCCCTGCGGGCTTCCTCGCTGGCGGTGGTGTTCGGGCTCTGCGTGTTCTGGTCGCCGCTCAGCACGATCGGTGCCCTGCCCTTCCTGCTCCTGGCCCTCGCCCGCGACGCGCGCGCGGGCCGGCTCACGCCCGGCGCCGTCGCGACCGTCGGGCTCGCCGGGCTCGGGCTCGTGCCGGTCGCGCTCTATCTCGGCGCCGATGCGGGCCGCGTCCCGCACGGGTTGCAGGACCTGACCGGGGAGTTCTTCGCCCGCTACGTCCTCCTCCTCACCGTCGAGATCGTCCCGGTCCTGGTCGTCCTCGGCCTCGGGCCGGGGTCGATCCTCGGCACCGAGCGCCGGACGCGGCGGGAGACCGGGCTCGTCCTCGTCCTGCTGCTGCTCGCGCCGCTCTACCGGCTCGGGGGGGCGGATTTCGTGATGCGCGCCTCGATCCCGGCCCTCGCCCTGCTGGCGCTCAGGGTCGGCACGGTCGTGCCGACGCTCCGCGGGCGGCAGGCCGCGATCGCCCTGGCGATCCTCGCCATCGGCGCGGTGACGCCGCTCTACGAGGTGATCCGCGCGGTGGTTCTCCCATCCTTCTCGGTCAGCGCCTGCACAATCCTGGCCGCCGCCCGGACCCCGCCGAACAACGGGCCGCTCTTCCACTACGTCGCCCGGATCGACGCCCTCCCGGGGCACCTCGCCGACCGCGTCCTCGCCAAGCCCGACAGGCTGGTGCGGCTCGTGCCGCAGGGCCAGTGCTGGCCCGATCACCCGGCGCATCAGGAGCATGCCGGGGAGGTGTTCTAGGCCGAAGCCAAGTCGGCGCGACCGGGCCACGAACCGCTCGCGCCGGCGGCCGCGCCGGACGGCAGGCGCTACGGCGCTGCGACGACGTATTCCTTGGGCACGGACGGACAGCACCGCGCATCGTTCGGGCCAAGCGTCGTCAACGTAATCCTTACCTGACCGCGGCTGAACTTCGCCGCGCGCGGCGACTGACCATACACGTCGGGCACTGTCTTGATGAAGCGAAAGCCGTTGCCGGCTCCTCGGTAGAGACTCACCTCGATCGAGTAAGAGTTACCGCCGCCCTTCGGATGATAGTAGGACACGGTAAGTGCATCCTCCTGCCGGTCTCCCGTGAAGTCACCGAAGAACGGATGGACTTGGACGTCATCGGCACCCCTGATTCTCTTTTTCTCGAGAGCGATCAATGCCTTCCGGTCGGCACCCTCGGCACGCGGTGGCTCAACAAAAGGAACGAAGCAGAAGGCTGACAAGCACACAGCCAACATGACGAAACGTGCCGACCAGCGCGCCGGATGGACGACCATACGACTCTCCCTGCGTTCGCAAGTGCCAAGCTTTCATACAACGCCGCGATGTCAACGACGATCGATCCTTTGGGTACTGGATGAGTCGGTCCAGCACTTCGATTTGGCAAACGAAGCGCGACCACACGGCGTACGATCATCGAAGGGATGTCGACCGCCTCGGTCTTTGGCGTCATCGAGCCGGCCAGGACTCGACTCCAGGGACGCAGCTGGGACAGCACTCCCGGCCAGCCATCAGTTCTCTTTAAGTCTCCGCTAACCAAGAATGCCGTTCCATCGCGATCGCCATGCGGGCGAGGGGCCCGGGATCCAGGGGGTGCAGGCGGCCGGCCGCCGCGTCCCCGCCCGACGCCGCGCCACGATCGTCGAGGACGCCCCCCGTGACCCCGGAATGCCAGACCACCTCCGCCCCGGCCGCGATCCTGGACGGGCTCCAAGGGCGCGACTGCCCGGTCTGCGGCGCGCCCGAGCGCGGGGCGCGGCCGTTCCTGTCGGCCTCGGTCGATCCCGACCGGATCGGCGCCCTCAGCTTCGCCTCCCGCAAGCCGCCCGAATACATGTCGTTCCGCCTAGTCCGCTGCCAGACCTGCGAGACGGTCTTCGCCGCCGAGGCGCCGGGCGCCGAGGCCCTGGCCCGCGCCTACCGCGATGCGGGCTACGACAGCGCGGAGGAAGCGCTCTACGCGGCACGCACCTACGCGCAGGCCCTCGCCCCCCGGCTCGGCCCGGAGCATCGCCGGGGCAAAGCCCTCGAGATCGGCGCGGGCAGCGGGGTCTTCCTGCAGGAATTGCTGGATCTCGGCTTCGCCGAGGTGATCGGGGTCGAGCCCTCGCACGAGGCCGTCGCGGCGGCTCCCGCGGCTTTGCGCCCGCACCTGAGGATCGGCGTGTTCGAGCCCGGCGCGCATCGGCCGGGCAGCCTCTCGCTCGTGTGCTGCTTCATGACCCTGGAGCACGTCCGCGATCCGCGCCCGCTGACGCAGGCGGCCTACGACCTGCTCGAACCCGGCGGGCTGCTGGCCTTCGTCACGCACGATTACCGGGCACCGATCAACCGGCTGCTGGGCCGCCGCTCGCCGATCATCGACATCGAGCACATGCAGCTGTTCTGCCCGGCGAGCCTGCGCCGCCTCCTCGGCGAGGCGGGGTTCGGGGAGATCGAGATCGCGGCGATCCGGAACCGCTATCCCCTGCGCTACTGGTTGCGCCTGCTGCCCCTGCCCGGGCCGCTCAAGCCGGCCGGCCTCGCCGCCGTCGAGGCCCTAGGCATGGGCCAGAGGAGTATCGGGCTGAATGTCGGCAACCTCCTCAGCGTGGCGCGCAAGCCGCTCTGAAGCGCGACGGGGCCCGACACCGGCGCGTGGGCGCGCTTTGCCACGCAGCCCTTTCCCGGACGACTGCCGCGCCAGCGGAAGGAGATCCGGGAAAGGAGCGCTTGAAATGCCCGTCCCGCATACTTTAGCCGATGTCATGCACGGTTGAAAAAGGAGAATGGGGGCGATCACGGCACGTGTGGAGCGATCCCCGCCCGGCTCGGAGCAAGATTGTGCGGGCGACCCGAGGAGCGCAGATCGCCGCTATCCGACCATGACATCGGCCGCCGACGCGTGACGATCTTGCCGATCACCGTCGCGGCCGTAGCAGCCCTACTTTTGCATTTCGAGATGAGAAGATGAGTGGCGCGCCCGAAAGGATTCGAACCTCTGACCCCCAGATTCGTAGTCTGGTGCTCTATCCAGCTGAGCTACGGGCGCCCGATCGAAGGGTGTACCTTCGATGATGTTGCGGTGGAGAGGGAAGAACCCCGTCACACCATGACGTCTCAAGTGTAAAATGGCGCGCCCGAAAGGATTCGAACCTCTGACCCCCAGATTCGTAGTCTGGTGCTCTATCCAGCTGAGCTACGGGCGCCTGACCGGGGGGAGCGGTGCGCCCCGCCGGTGGAGGTGGGATCTAAGGGGTTCGCCCCGGCTTGGCAACCCCTATTTCGCCGGCGGAAGAGGGAGCCGCGCGAGGCGGCCCCCTCCTCGTTCGAGCGCCCGCTCAGAAGCCGGCCTGGGTGACGAACTTGGTATTGAGGTAGGCCTCGATCGCCTCCGAACCGCCCTCGCTGCCGTAGCCCGAATCCTTCACGCCGCCGAAGGGTGTCTCGGGCAGGGCGATGCCGTGGTGGTTGATCGACATCATGCCGCTCTCTACCCGCGTGGCGAGCTTGGTGGCGGTCTCGGCCGAGCGGGTATAGGCGTAGGCGGCGAGGCCGTAGGGCAGGCGGTTGGCCTCCGTGAAGGCCTCCTCGTCGTCCGAGAAGCGCTGGATCGCGGCGATCGGCCCGAAGGGCTCCTCGTTCATGATCCGGGCGTCGAGCGGCACGTCGGTGAAGACGGTGGGCTCGAAGAAGTTGCCCTGGTTGCCGATGCGCTTGCCGCCGGTGCGCAAGGAGGCGCCCTTCTGCTCGGCATCGGCCACGAAGCCCTCCATCGCCTCGATGCGGCGGCCATGGGCGAGCGGGCCCATCTTCACGCCGTCCTCCAGGCCGTTGCCGACCTTGAGGTCGCGGGAGAGGCCGACGAAGCCGTCGACGAAGGCGTCGAACACCGAATCGTGGACGAGGAACCGGGTCGGCGCGACGCAGACCTGGCCGGCATTGCGGAACTTGTTGGCGCCGAGCACCTGCACGGCCTTGGTCACGTCGGCATCGCGAAAAACGATCGCCGGGGCGTGGCCGCCGAGCTCCATCGTGGCGCGCTTCATGTGCTTGCCGGCGAGCGCGGCGAGTTCCTTGCCGATCGCGGTCGAGCCCGTGAAGGTGATCTTGCGGATCACCGGATGCGGGATGAGATACGACGAGATCTCCGCCGGGTCGCCGTAGACGAGGCCGAGCACGTCGCCCGGCACGCCGGCGTCCAAGAGGGCCTGGATCAGGGCGGTGCAGCTCGCTGGGGTATCCTCGGGGCCCTTCAGGATCACCGAGCAGCCGGTGCAGAGCGCCGCCGAGACCTTGCGCACCGCCTGGTTGATCGGGAAGTTCCACGGAGTGAACGCCGCCACGGGACCGACCGGCTCACGGATCACGAGCTGCATCACGCCCTCGGCGCGGGGCGGGATCACCCGGCCGTAGGCGCGCCGGCCTTCCTCGGCGAACCAGTCCATGGTGTCGGCGCCGCCGAGCACTTCCATCTTGGCTTCCGCCAGCGGCTTGCCCTGCTCCAGGGTCATGATCCGGGCGATCTCGTCGGCGCGCTCGCGCATCAGGTTGGCGGCCTTGCGCAGCACCTTGCTGCGCTCGAAGGCCGAGACCTTGCGCCAGGCCTGGAAGCCGCGGTCGGCCGCCGCGAGAGCCTCGTCGAGGTCCTGGCGGGTCGCGACGGCGAGCTGGCTCAGGGTCTCGCCGGTGGCCGGGTTGAGGATCGGCAGCGTCTGGCCGGCGCTGCCGGCGCGCCACTCACCGGCGATGTGGAGCTTAACGTCAGGAAACATCGGGGGCTCATCCTCGTTCCGGAGGGGACGAGCCCTAACTAAGGCAGTCCCCACCGGCAGGACAGGCACTATCGCGCAAGTCGGCCCATGCCCGGCGCGCCTTGTGCGTCCGTGCACGACCTGACACAGTCCCGAGCCTCGCCGTTCAACGTCCGCCGAGGGCGCGGGCGATCTCCTCGAACCGCTTCTGCGTCGCGCCAATCTGGTTGTAGACGGTCTGGCGCGTGCAGGCCGTGACCGTCATGCCGTAGTAGAACATGCCGGCATCCCGCTGGCCGCGGCAATCGAGGTAGTTCGGCAGTACGAAAACCGCGAGCAGCCCGGCGACCAGGAGCCCGAGCCTCAGGACGAGCTTCACCGGCCAGGGCAGATACGAGAAGATGCGCTCCTTCCTGTACTCGACCGGGGCGTTCGTGACGACGATGCGGACGTCGCCGCGCCAGTCATCGCGCTCGAAGTCGCGATCGTCGCCGCGGGTCATCCTGCGCTCGCGACGCTCGATCCCGCTGCTCCGGTATTGTCCGTGCATCCCTCGCTCCCTCCGGCACCGACGGCCGCGTCGAAGATGCAGACGACTTAGCTACAACCGGATTAAGTTTCCGTACGTTACGTCAGTTGCAATCTCCGTAACGCCGCAATGGGCCAAGCGAATAGTTGCATCGGACCATATTCGATCGCCCCCAATATGATCCGGCCTGGATATCGATCACGGTCGCGGTGCGCTCATGTGCGCCCGCGCACGCCGGCGGCGGGAAACTGAGCGTAAGGAAAACCAGCCCTGACGGGCGTTCCTCCAAGACTTCGGGCCGCCCGCGAGGGCGGCTTTTCTTTGTGCCCGAAGCTGGTCCTGGTCGATCGCGGTCAGAGCACGACGTGCTGGCCGAAGGTCTCCGGGCGGAACGGCAGCAGGAAGGTCACGGCGAAGCCGTTCTCAAGGTGGCGCACCACCTTGGCGCGGCGCTTGCCGACGGTGACCGTCTCGCCCACCGGCGGAAGGTCGGTCACCGCGACGGCGACGCCGCTCATCGACAAGTCGATGATCGTCCCGGGTATGACCCGGCCGTCGGCGCGGCGCACCTCGACGGAGCGGGTATGGGGCACGATGCGCGGATCGCTGCGCTGGTCGGCCTTGCCGTTGGCCTGGGCGGCGAGCCAGTCGAGGCGGGCGGCGAATCGGGCGCGGCGCTCGGGCCCCACCTCCACCGCGACGGTGAAGCCGTCGGGCGCGATCGTCTGGATCACCCCCGTCACCGGTCCGACATTGTCGAGATAGAGCGTGACGGGGTCGCCCCGCAGGCCGCTCTCCGGCGCCCGCACCTCGATGGTCGAGAGGGAGAGGCTGCGGGTCTCGCAGACATGCTCAGCCCCGCCCGGCAGCAGGTAGCGGCCGCCGACCCGGATCTGGATCGCCCGGAGACCTGCTTCGGGTTCGGGCTGGAAATGCAACTTCAAGGGACCCGCCAAGATCTTACAAACGCGCGGGAGTAGCATCGCGCGTGGCCCGGCCGGCCGCAAGGCCGCCCGCTTGTCGTCCTCCACAATCCATCACGAGGCTTAATGCGGGGTGCATGCGATCGGCGCGCCCCTCGGCGCCGGCACGGGCGGGCCGTCGGACGGCCACGCCGGCGCCGGTCTCCATCAGTTCCCCGACAGTACAGGTCAGGTGCGACGACACATGGCACGCAATCACGACGCAATCCCGCATCGCTAATCCGGCGTCGCGGCCGAAAGACCGGACCGACGACGATCAAGCGGGAGTTCCGACCATGACATCGACATCGACGGGGTCGCGCTTCGGCGGCCTGCTGCTGCGCGGCCTGCTCACCGCAATCTTCGTGACGGCCGCCGGCATGAAGTTCGCCGCCGTGCCGTTCGAGGTCGCGGGCTTCGCGCGCTTCGGCTACCCGCTGTGGTTCATGTACGCGGTCGGCGCGGCGCAGCTGCTCGGCGCCGCCCTGCTGTGGCGCCGCGGCACCGTGGCGTACGGCGCGCTCCTGCTCGCCGCCGTGATGGTCGGCGCGGCCTTCAGCCACCTGCGCGCCGGCGACCCGGTGGCGATGGCCCTGCCCGCCCTGGTGCTCCTCGGGCTGCTCGCCGGCCTCGCCGTCGCGCGCCGGGGCGAGCTGACGCTTCCGGGCCTCCAGGCCTCGCGGGCCTGATCTCTACTCCGCGGCGAACAGGCCGGCGGGCTCCTCCGCGCCGCCCTTGGGGTTGCCCGGTGCGGTTTCGCAGCCGAGCGCCGGCAGGGCGACGACGCGGTTGCCGCGGAAATCGGTGCGGCAGACTGCGGCGCCGCGGCTCTCGACATAGGCGAGGAGCCGCCGCGCCCGGCCCGGCGAGCGCGAGCCGATGGCGCGGGCGAGCGCGTCGTCGGAGGGGCACGGCGCGCCGGCGCGGGCCGCGCGCGCCAGCAGCAGGAATAGGCCCTGCACCTCCTCGGGCAGGCCGGCGCAGGCCGCCATCACCGCATCGGCCTCGTCGCCCTCCGCCGCCTCGCCCTCGACGCCGGCCCGCGCGATGGCGAGGCGCCGGCGGAAGCGGCCGAGATCGAGGGGCTCGCCCGGCAGCCGGCGCATCCGGCAGCGCACGAGGAAATCCTGGTAGAGCACCGCGATCGGGTGGTGGGCGGCGTCCGGATCGGCGGCGATCTCGCGCAGGATGTCCGCCAGGGCGGCGTCCCGCTCCGACTCGCTCATGCTCGGGCCGGCCTCGACCGGCTCCGGCGGGCGGTACTGGGCGAGCTGCTGCAGCAGGTCGGCCGGGCTCGCCCGTGGGGTGGGCGCCGGGCGGGGGGCGGGCGTCCAGACCGGCTCGGTCTCGGACGGTGTCAGGATCAGCTCGCGCAAGGAATCGCCGGCGGCCGGGCTCGGCAAGGGTACGAGCTTGGGGCTCGACGAGCGGGCCGAGGTCGCGACCGGCCCGATGGCGATCGGCAGCGGGCGCTTCGACAAGGCGGGCCCCAGCGCGATGAAGTGGCCGCGCTCGAGATCGCGGAAGCTCTCGGCCTGGCGCCGCTCGAGACCGAGGAGGTCGGCGGCCCGGGCCATGTCGATGTCGAGGAAGGTGCGGCCCATCAGGAAGTTCGAGGCTTCCGCCGCGACGTTCTTGGCGAGCTTGGCGAGGCGCTGCGTCGCGATGATGCCGGCGAGCCCGCGCTTGCGGCCGCGGCACATCAGGTTGGTCATCGCGCCCAGCGACGCCTTGCGGGCCTCGTCCGAGACCTCGCCGGCGGCGGCGGGCGCGAAGAGCTGCGCCTCGTCGACCACCACCAACATTGGGTACCAATGGTCGCGCTCGGCCTCGAACAGGCCGCCGAGGAAGGCAGCGGCGGCGCGCATTTGCGCCTCGACGTCGAGGCTCTCCAGCGTCAGCACCACCGAGACGCGGTGCGCCCGCACCCGGGCGGCGATGCGCTGGAGGTCGGCCTCGCCGTGATCGCCCTCGACGACCACGTGGCCGTGGGCGTCTGCCAGGGTGACGAAATCGCCTTCGGGGTCGATCACCACCTGCTGCACGTGCGGCGCGCTCTGCTCCAGCAGGCGGCGCAGGAGGTGCGACTTGCCCGAGCCGGAATTGCCCTGGACCAGCAGGCGCGTCGCCAGCAACTCCTCCAGGTCGAGGGCGGCCGGCCGCCCGCCCGCCACCCCCATCTCGACGCTGATCGTCATCTCGGCTCCCCAGCATCATTCGCCGAAGTGGCTACCGGTTCGGCGAAACAATGATGCGCAACAACGGGCCAGGCCGGATCGCACCTGCGATCCTGCCTGGCGATGGCCCGACTCGTAACACGGCGGGGGCGGCCCCGATCCGCGCCCCGGGCCGGGGTCCACAGGCAGTTCGCCTCAGCCGAACGCCAGCGCCCGCGAGCCCTCTCCCATCCGGTCCAGCATGCGCTGGCGCCACGCCTCGACCGGATCGTCGGGCTCGAGGAGCGCGAGCGCGTTGACGCCGCGGGCCCACAGGAAGGCGCCCATTACGACGTGATCGGCGTAGAGCGGGCTCTCGCCGCCAAGGAAGGGCTGGTGGCGCAACACCGCGCGCACCGGCGCGAGGGTCTTTCGCAACACGGCGAGCTGCGCCTCCGGATCGGGGCAGACCGCCTCCAGGGGCTTGCCGAACCGGGCCTCGCGGCTCGTGCGGAAGTAGGCTTGGTCGCCCTCGGCGAGGTGGCGGTGGATGTCGAGGAGGAGGAGCGGCACCAGGGCGAGGTGCAGCACCCCGTCGGTCCAGGCGACGTGGAACCGGGTCAGGGCCAGCCCCGCCGCGCCGCCGAACAGCGACGGCCGGTCCGGATAGGCCGATTCGAGATGCGCGGCGATGACGGAGGATTCGACGATCGGCCGCCCGTCCTCGACCAGCACCGGCACCTTGTCCGAGCCCGAGAAGGCCAACGCGTCCTTCTCCGTGAAGCGCCACGGCCGGCCCTCGAAGGCGAGGCCCTTGTGCTCCAGGGCGAGGCGGATGCGCCAGCAGAACGGGCTGAAGCGCCGGTCCGGATCGGCGGCGGCGAGTTCGTAGAGCACGCGGGACACAGGGCGGTTCCTCCGGCGGCGCCCAGGTCAAGCCGGGCGGTCTGGCGGGGCGGATCATGGCGGGTGCCCGGGCGGGCGGCAATGCGGGAGCGTCCTCTCCCCTCGGGCCGGCCGGCCGCGACAGGGGATAACAGGCCGGAGTCTCGCGGCACTCTACAAACCCAATCGGCATTCGGGTATGCCGCGGCGGACCAAGCCCGGGCCGTCACGGCCCGACGGCGCCCCCCCGGCGCCGAGACGCTGCGAGAGGCCGACCGCCATGATCAGAAAGACCCCTCTGCGCGCCGCTGCCCTCCTCGCCGCCCTGCTCGCCGGGGTCTCGGGGGCGAGCGCTGATTCCACGCTCGACCGCATCAAGGCCAAGGGCAAGTTCACCGTCGGGGTGATCCTGTCGGGCGCGCCGTTCGGCTATATCGACCCGAAGACCCAGGAGCAGAAGGGCTTCAACATCGACCTCGCCCGGGCGCTGGCCGAGAAGCTGGGCGTGGCGCTCGACACCGTCACGGTGACGCCGCCGAACCGGGTGCAGTTCCTGCAGCAGGGCAAGGTCGACGCGCTGCTCGCCAACATGCAGGTCACCGAGGACCGGGCGAAGATCATGGATTACCCGCCCACCGTGTTCGACCGCGCCGGCGGCGCCGCGATCGGCCGCAAGGACAGCGGGATCAAGGACTGGACCGACCTGAAGGGCAAGCCGGTCTGCGTCTCGCAAGGCTCGAACTTCACCCAGCCCCTGATCGAGCTTTACGGCGCGGTGGTGAAGGGCCTGCCGAGCCAGCCGGAATCGCTCCTGGCGCTCAAGGGCGGCACCTGCGTGGTCGCGGTCCATACCGGCGCGACGCTGGGCCTGATGCTCGAGGACCGGGCCGACGAGTGGAAGGATTACGGCATCCTGATCCCCACGGAGATCGTGCCGGCCGATTCGGTGGTGTGGATCCGCAAGGGCGAGAAGGACACCTCCGCCGCCCTCGACAAGGCCCTGCGCGAGCTGATCGCGTCCGGCAAGCTCCTGGAGATCGCCAAGGCCAACCGGCTCCTCAACACGGCCTTCATCGAGGAGCAGCAGAAGCGGCTTGCAGGAGGGAAGTGAGAAGCGTGTACGACAGTCTGCTCGACAGACTTGATTATCCACGGTGTCATCCCGGGGCTCGCCGAAGGCGAGAACCCGGGATCCATAACCGCTGGCGGTGTAGAACAAGGCGCTCAGCGTTCCGCTTTATCCTGACCTGTTGGCGGTTATGGATCCCGGGTTCCGCTTTCGCGGCCCCGGGATGACAGGGAGGCTGGAAGATCGGGCGTGGGATCGAGCGGGCCCTGAGGAAAGCGACGACACGATGCAGGACGCGGTCCGGGGCTTCATCGCCCTGGCGGCCCAGATCGGGCTCAACTTCGACTTCCTGACAAGCCCGTTCGAGGTGCGGATGTGGCTCGACGGGATGGCGACGACGCTCGTCCTCGTCGCCCTCACCATCCCGCTCAGCCTCGCGGGCGGCGTCGTGCTGGCGGCGGCGCTGACCTCGGACCGGCCCTGGCTCGCCGGGCCGGCGCGGGCCTATGTCGAGCTCACCCGCAACACGCCGACGCTGGTCCAGCTGATGTTCACGGTGCTCGTGGTCAACATGCTGATCTCGCAGGCGCTGGGCGGCGCGCAGAACAACCCGCTCGGGGCGTATTTCTGGCTCGTCGCAGTGGTGAGCCTGCACGTGGCGGCGCTCCACGCCGAGGCCCTGCGCGGCGGCATCGAGGCGGTGCCCTCGACCACGATCGAGGCGGCCAAGGGTCTCGGCTTCTCGCGCCTGGAGGTGCTGCGGGTGGTGGAACTGCCGCTGGCGCTCCGCACGGCCTTGCCGGCGATCGTCAACAACCTCGTCAACCTCGTGAAGCTGACGACGATCGGCTACGCCGTCGCGGTCAACGAGATCACCTACGCCTCGCTGATGATCTGGACCCAGCGCGACAACGTCGTCGAACTCATGATCGTGCTCCTGGTGTTCTTCAGCGCCATCAACCTCGCGGTGGCGCGGATCGGCGCAGCTGTCGAGCGGCGCCTGGCCCTGCCGGGATTCGGGCAGTGACGGCGGGCGCCCTCCCCGCGCGGTCCTCGGTCGCGCCGCTCGTGCTCGCCGGCCTCGTCGGCGCCGCGGTCGCGCTCTGGCTCGTCCTCGACCCGTCGCTGGCGCGTCTCCTCGTCGAATGGCTGCCCTACCTCGCCCGCGGATTCGCGATGAACATCCTCATCAGCGTGCTCGCCATGGCGCTCGGCACGCTGGCCGGCATCACCCTCGGGGCGATGGAGCTCGCGCAGATGCGGCTCGTGCGGGCGCCGGCGATCGCCTACGTGCAGGTGTTCCGCAACGCGCCGCACCTCGTGCTGATCTTCGCCACCACCTACATCTTCCCGTTCGAGATCGTCGCCTTCGGCCACTACATCCCGTTCCCCGACTGGGTGAAGGCGGTGATCGGGCTCGCGATCCCGGCGAGCGCCCACACCGCCGAGATCACCCGCGGCGCGCTGCAATCGATCCCGACGCCGCAATGGGACGCCGCCAAGGGCCTCGGCTTCTCGCGGATCGAGGCCCTGCGCTTCATCATCCTGCCCCAGTGCCTGCGCCGGGCGCTGCCGCCGTGGATGAACCTCTACGCCTCGATCTGCATGGGCACGGCGCTCGCCTCCCTCGTCGGCGTGCACGAGTTGCTCCACGCCGCCACCGACGCCAGCACGGCGGTGAGCCGCACCGACTTCACGGTGCTCACCTACGTGACGGTGCTCTTCGCCTTCTTCCTGTTCTGCTACCCGGTCTCGCGCCTCACGCAGCGGCTCGAGCGGCGCCTCGCCCGATGAGGTCGGACATCATGACCGCAGCCTCCGCCCCCCTCGTCGCCCTCGAGGACGTGCATCTGAGCTTCGGGCAGAACGAGGTGCTGAAGGGCATCGACATGACCGTCTCCCGCGGCGAGGCGGTGTCGATCATCGGCCCGTCGGGCTCGGGCAAGTCGACGATCCTGCGCTGCATCAACGCGCTGCTCGCGCCGAGCGCGGGGCGGATCACCGTCAACGGCGTCCGGGTCGACGCCCTGCGGACGGAGGCCGAGCGCATCGCGTTGCGCAAGCGCATCGGCATCGTGTTCCAGCAATACAACCTGTTCCCGCACCTCACGGTGCTCGACAACATCACCATCGCGCCGGTCCGCATCCTCAAGGAGAAGCGGGGGCAAGCCGAGCGCCACGCCCGCGAATTGCTCGACCGGGTGCGGCTCTCCGACAAGGTCGCGGCCTATCCGGGCCAGCTCTCGGGCGGGCAGCAGCAGCGGGTCGCCATCGCCCGGGCGCTCGCCATGCGGCCGGACCTGGTGCTGTTCGACGAGGTGACCTCGGCCCTCGATCCCGAGACGGTCGGCGAGGTGCTGGCGGTGATCCGCGGGCTGGTGCGCGAGGGCATGACCAGCCTCCTCGTCACCCACGAGATGCGCTTCGCCGAGGAGATCAGCGACCGGATCGTCTTCACCGAGAACGGCCGCATCGTCGAGGACGGCCCGCCCGACCAGATCTTCCACCGCTCGCAGAACCCGCGCATCCGCCAGTTCGTGCGCGGCCTCGGCGCCCGCGAGGCGGTACAGCCCGGCGAAGGGATCTGATCCGATGACGACCTCGCTCACCCGACGTTTCGCCGCGGCGATCGTGGCCTCCGTCCCCTCCGAGGCGGCGGTGGAGGCGGCGCGACTCGCGATCCTCGATCTCCTCGCCTGCACGCTGGGCGGCGCCGACGACCGCTCGACCGGGATCCTGGCCGGGACCTTAGGCGCCGGCACCGGCCCCTCGGTGCTGATCGGCCGGGCTGAGCGCGCCGACCCGTTCACCGCCGCCCTGATCAACGGCCATGCCGGCCACGTCCTCGATTACGACGACGTGCATGCCAGCGTGCGCGGCCACCCGACGGTGGTGATCCTGCCGGCGCTGCTGGCGCTCGCCGGCACCCGCCCGGTCGCCGCCCGCGACCTGATCGGATCTTACGTCGTCGGCCTGGAGGCGATGGCGCGGCTCGGCCTGGCGCTCGGCTCGCGCCACTACGAGACGGGCTTCCACGCCACCGCGACCCTCGGGACCGTCGGCGGCGCCGCCGCCATCGCGCACCTGCTGCGCTTCTCAGCCGACACGACCGCGGTGGCGCTCGGCCTCGCGGCGACGCAATCGGCGGGCCTCAGACTGCAATTCGGCTACGACGCCAAGCCGCTCCATGCCGGCCTCGCCGCCCGTGCAGGACTCACGGCGGCCCTCCTCGCGGAATCGGGCCTGTCCGGCGCGCCCGACTTCCTCGGCGGCCCGATCGGCTTCCTTGACGCCTTCGGCTTCGACGCGACGGCGCCCGAGCGGCTGCTCGCCGGCTGGGGCGCGCCGTGGCAGATCCTGAAGCCCGGCCTCACGCTCAAGGCGTTCCCGTGCTGCACCGCCGCCCACCCGGTCGCGGTCGGGGCGCTCGCTCTGCGCGATGCCGACGGTCTGCGCCCGGAGGCGGTCGAGGCCGTCACCCTCACCTTCCCGCCCGGGGGCGACGCGGCTTTGGTGGTCTCGCGCCCCGGCACCGGCATCGAGGCGCGGTTCAGCCCGGAATACATCTTCGCCGCCGCCCTCACGGACGGTGCCCTCGGCATCGGCCATTTCGACGAGCGGCCGGTGCGGCCGGACCTCGCGGGGCTCGCCGCCCGCGTGTCGCGCCGCCACGACGAGGCCGCGCCGCGCCTGTCCTCCGACCCGGCGACGCGGTTCGTCGTCCTCGACGTCACCCTGACGAACGGCCGCACCATGAGCCGGCGGATCGAGGGCCTGCCCGGCCTGAGCGATGCCGGGCCGAAATTCCGCGACGCGACCGGGGACGCGAGAGTCTTCGCCGGGATCCCGGACCTCGTCGCCCGGATGAGCGACGACGCCGACCTCGCCCGCCTCCTCGCCCTCCTCGGCCAGAGCCGTTCCTGATCTCCTCAAAGGCGCCATCATGACCGCCAAGCGATCCATCCATCTCGGGCTCTTCCTCCAGGGCGCCGGCCACCACGTCTCCGGCTGGCGCCATGCCGACGCCGAATCGGGCAGCGAGAATTTCGACCTGCTGCGCCGGGTGGTGCGGACCGCCGAGGCCGCGAAGTTCGACATGGTGTTCCTCGCCGACGGCCTGACCAGCGGCGTCGACGCCCACCCGTCGATGATCGCCCGGTTCGAGCCTCTGACGCTCCTCGGCGCGCTCGCGATGGTGACGGAGCGGATCGGCCTCGCGGCCACGGCCTCGACCACCTACGGCGAGCCCTACCACCTCGCCCGCGCCTTCGCGTCGGTCGATCACCTGAGCCACGGCCGCGCGGCCTGGAACATCGTGACGACGTCCTACGCCCGCACCGCCAACAATTTTTCCAAGAGCCACCCCGAGCACGACGCCCGTTACGCCATCGCGGAAGAGTTCGTCGACGTGGTGCGCGGCCTGTGGGACAGCTGGGCCGACGACGCCTTCCCGAAGGACAAGGAGCGCGGAATCTACGCCGACCCGGCCAAGGTGCGGATGCTCGACCACGCGGGCAAATACTACTCGGTGAAGGGCCCGCTCAACATCCCGCGCTCGCCGCAAGGGCATCCGGTACTGATCCAGGCCGGCTCCTCGGGCCCGGGCCAGGACCTCGCGGCGCGGGCCGCCGACATTGTGTTCACCGCCCAGGCGAGCCTGCCCGAGGCGCAAGCGTTCTACCGCAGCCTGAAGGCGCGCGTCGCCGGCTTCGGCCGCGATCCGGCCTCGGTCGCTGTGATGCCGGGCTTCCTGCCGGTGGTCGGGCGCAGCCTCAAGGAGGCGAGCGAGAAGCTGAGCGAGCTCGACCGCTGGACCCCGATCGCGAGCGCGATGCCGCTCTTGGAGGAGCGCATCGGCCACTCGCTCGCCGCTTACGACCTCGACGGGCCGCTGCCCGACCTGCCGCTCTCCGACCAGCTGAGGAGCCGCGCCGAGCTCCTGACCGAGCTCGCCCGCCGGGAGGGCCTGACGATCCGCCAGCTGGCGCTCCGGGTCGCCGCGGGCCGCGGCCACCACATCGTGCTCGGCACCGCCACCGACATCGCCGACCGGATGCAGGAATGGTTCGAGGGGGAGGCGGCCGACGGCTTCAACGTGATGCCGCCCTTCTTCCCGGGCGGCCTCGACGAATTCGTGGCCGAGGTGGTGCCGATCCTGCAGGAGCGCGGCCTGTTCCGCACCGAGTACGAGGGGACGACCTTGCGCGACCATCTAGGAATCGCGCGGCCGGCCTGGCCGGGGGTGTGAGGGCCGACAAGGCAATGGAACGACGCAATATATGAAGCCGCCGAAACGATCCCTCCAAAGCTCTTCCTCACCCGAACAGCCGATCGGGAGTGCACACTGACAACTCTCTCCGTCATCCCGGGGCACTCAGCAGGCGAGAGCCCGGGATGTTGGTGGACGGCCCCCGACGGCATCGATTGTGCCAGATTGGGGTCGTCTGAACACCCAACCGAGGAGACCGTCCGTGACGCAGATTAGCATCATCGGCC
>NZ_JBEXZS010000186.1:0-39421 GCF_040593685.1 Methylobacterium sp. EM32
ACTCAGATCACACCCTGGCGCGGGGTGGAGCAGCCCGGTAGCTCGTCAGGCTCATAACCTGAAGGTCACAGGTTCAAATCCTGTCCCCGCAACCAACCACGAAAAACCCCGCGAGGCGCGAGCCTCGCGGGGTTTTTCGCGTCAAGTGATGCGCCGGATGCTCTCGGTGATCTCGGGCCCGTCGAGGCAGCCGAGCCAGTCGTCGCGCATCAGGCGCGGCTTGCCGAACTGGATCGCCTTGTTGCAGGCATCCGAGAACACGCCGTCGATCTCCTTGAAGGTGACCGCCGCCAGGATGTTGAGGTGGCCGAGCAGGAAGTCGCGGGCGCAAGTTTCCGGCACGCCGCGCCGCACGGTCTCGTCCATCGCCTCGCGCATCACGGCCAGCAGGGTCGCGCAGACCGTCTCCGACAGGCCGGGCTCGAGCAGCGCCATCTGCTCCACGGTGACGCGGTGCGAGCGCAGGATCGGCGCCCAGATCGCCTGGGCGACGCGCTCGCCCAGCGCATAGGCCTCCTCCGGCCCCTGCATCAGGGCGCTGACGATCGACTGCTTCGCGGCGATGCCGCCGAAATGGTCGCGCCGCCCCGCTTCCGTCGTCTCGTCGTTGAAGATCGGCGGGTGGCAGGGATGGGTGACGAAGTAGGTCAGGTCCGGTCGCTCGGGCAGGTGGCCGGCGAAGGGCGCCGCGGCATCGAGGATCACCACCATCGTGCCGGGTTTCAGCTTCGGCGACAGGGCGTGCGAGACCCGGCCGATCAGGGTGTCGGGCACCGCCAGGACCACCACCTCGGCCCCGTCGAGGGCGGCATCCGCCTCGACGCAGTCGAGGCCGAGCTCGCTCTTGAGCCGCTGGCGCCCGGCTTCGCCGACCTCGACGGGGGCGATCCGGAACTCGGATTTGACCAGGTTGCGGGCGAGCCGCACGCCCATCTTCCCCCCGGCCCCGAACAGGGCGATTGTCTCGGTCATGGCGCATCTCCCGCGAGCCGCCGCGGGCCCGTTGAATGGCCTCTTGCCGGGCGGCGGCGGATGCGACAGTGGCGGTGGACCGGGCCCGCGGCAATCGATTTGTCGCTCCTATGCCGCGGGACGCCGCGGCGTGAAGGGGGCGTCAAGGATCCGGGGCGTAGCGCCCGGCATCATCGGCGAGGAGGATCGAACGCATGACGAGGCGCGCCCTGTTCCGCGCAATTCTGGCCGGCTCGTGCTGGGCCCTCCTGCCTTCGCTCGGGCCCGCGGCCGCGCAAGGGCCGGCGGCGGGCGCCGCGATCGTGTGGCGGATGCCGACCGAGTACCCCGCCAGCACCATGCCGGGCGAGGGGCTCGCCACCTTCGCGCGCCTCGTGGCCGAGCGCAGCGGCGGGCGGCTCGCGGTGGAGCCGAGCTTCGATGCCTCTGCTGGCCTGCGCTCTGGCGCGATGATCGGCGCGGTGGCCGCCGGCACCGTCGAGGCGGCGGACGCCTTCACGGGGCCGCTCGCGGCGGTCGATCCGGTCTTCGGCCTCTCCTCCCTGCCCTTCCTGGCGACCTCGATCGCGGAGGCGAAGGCCCTGGCGGAAATCGCCCGCCCAGCCTACGCGCGGGCGCTCGCCGCGAAAGGTCAGCGGCTCCTCTACGTCACGCCCTGGGCGCCGTCGGGGATCTGGTCGCGTCACGCCCTCCCAGGCGCCGACGACCTGAAGGGGCTCAAGATCCGCACCTACGACGCCACCTCGACGGCGGTGCTCGCGGCGGCCGGCGCACAGGCCGTCAACCTGTCCCAGGCCGATGCGATCCCGCAGGTGAAGGCCGGTGCCGTCGACGCGATGCTCTCGTCGGGCGATGGCGGCGTCGGGCGCCGCCTGTGGGAGCAGCTGCCGCACTTCACGGCGGTGCAGTACGCGATGCCGATCTCGATCGCGATGGTCTCGGCCTCCGTCTACGACGCCCTGCCGGAGGCCGTGCGCCGGGCCGTCGACGCGGCCGCCGCCGAGACCGAGGCGCGCCAATGGGCGGCGATCCGCACCCGCCTCGACGAGAATTTTTCGCGCATGCGCCAGAACGGCGTCGTCATCGCCGATCCGCCCGCGCCCTCGATCACCGAGGCCCTCGCCAAGGCCGGCGCGGCGGCCGTGGCGGCCTGGGAGACGCAGACCGGGCCGGAGGGCGCGCGGATCCTGGCGGCGTATCGCGGGCGCTGACGCTTAGTCAGGCGGCGGTGTGGGCCCGCTCGCGCCGCGCCGCCTTCGCGGCCTCCAGGCGCATCCCCGCCTCCGCGATGCCGAGCGGCGGCGCCTGCCGGCCGATGCCGAGGGCTCCGTCGAGGATCGCCACCGCCTCGGTCCAGGCACCGGGCCAGAACAGGGCGGCGGCCTCGACCGCGTCAGCGGCGGTGCGGGGATCGATCTCGGCGGCGAACAGGGCCGCGCGCGCCGCCGCCGCCGCCCGGGCGCCGCGCACCCAGGTGCCCTGGCGGCCGGCCGCCTCGGCGAGCGAGCCCGCCGACCAGGCGGCGTGGCGGGCGACCGTCACCGCGCTCACCAGATCCGGTGCGGTCCGGCAGGCGGCGGCGTGCTGCGCCAGCCCGGCCCGGTCCAGGACCGGCGGCAGCAGGCGGCGGACGCCCTCGCCCACGAGATGGGCGGTGCGCTCCGCCTCCACGGCGTCCGAATCGGCGGAGCCGGCGAGGCGGAGCACGAAGGCCATCAGGCGCGGGCGCTCGGCATCCGGCATCGCGTCGTTGAGGCCCAGCGCGTAGGTGGCGAGCGGACCCGAGAAGCAGGGCGGGCAATCGGCCGAGGAGCGGATCGCCCGGTAGGGCAGGCCCGCCGCCACCAGAGCCGCCTCGTTGATGCAGGTGCCGCCATCCGGGCCCGGGAAGGTGTGCGAGCCCGGCAGCAACCGCCAGTTCAGGATGGGATCGAAGAGGCCGGACATGGAGTCTCCCGCCGGGATTTCGCGCGCCGTCGCCCTTGAGATCGACAGGGTCGAGACTGGCAGGGTTTCGGGCCGGCGGCGAGCCTTCTCTTCAGCCTGGCCCGGAGGCCGGCGGCGAGATCGGAAGGGCGGGCGTACGGGATGCGGCATCGCGCCCCTGCCCTGGCCGGATTGCGTGTTGAGAACATATAGTGAACATTAACCGCTGTCGGGCATCGCCGCTGCGCCGGCGGGCATGGGGACAGAGGATTGGCGAGAGAGGACCGGCATGACGCGCTACCGCTTCCACTGCACCAACGGGTCCGAGTGCATCCTCGATGCCGAGGGCGCGCTGGTCCGCGGGCCTTCCGCCCTCGCCCGCCGTGCCCGTGCGGTCGCCGAGGCGGCGATGCAGAGCCTCGGCGCGGCCGCCGGCGACTGGGCCGAGTGGCGGGTGAGCGTGCACGACCTGACCGGACGGCGGGTCTGGGTCGAGCCGTTCGTGGCGCAGGATCGCTCGACCAAGGATCGCTCGACCGGGAAGCGCCCGACGCGCGAGGCGGCCCTGGCGGCGTGAGCCGCGCTCAGTCGCTCGCCAGGAAATGGTCGTAGACGGCGCGGATCCGCGGCAGGTCCTCCGGCGCCGTCCAGGCCTCGACGATGCCGCGATAGGCCGGGCCCGGCCGCTCCTCCGCCAGCACCGCGTCGATGCGCGCCACCACCTCGCGCCCCCAGGGCGTGCCGGCGCACATCACCCGGGCGAAGACCGGCTCCGGCCCCTCCGCGAAGGGCAGGCCCAGGAAAGCGTCCGGCTGGCCGAGCTGGCGGGCGTTGTAGGCCGCGATGCTGGAGAACTCGACGAGGTAGTCGAGCCGGTCGTTCAGCAGCATCCGGAACGCCTCGCCGAACTCGGAATGGGTCTGGCCCGGCGGGTATTGCCGCAGCAGCGCGTCGATGGCGGGGGCCATGGCGCGGTTGCGCAGCATGCTGGTGCGCAGGTCGCGATGCTCGCTCAGCAGGCTGCGCAGGGACAGGGGCTCGAGCGCCGCGATGCGGGCGCGCTGGGGAGCGTGGATCACGACGCGCAGCGGGTAGAACATCGCCACCGGCCGCGAGAACACCGCGAAGGCCTCGCGCTCGGGCGTCCGCACGCCGCCGACGAAGCACCATTCCTCGCCGTTCTTGAGCGAGGTGACAATGCGCGGAAAAGGAACCGTCAGCGTGGAGTGCGTGTAGCCGGTCAGCCGGGCGCTCAGCAGGCCGCGGATCCGGTCGAAGATGCCGGCGTCGCGGTCCGGACCCTCGGTCATCATGAACGGCGCGGCGTCGTAGACCGACCAGGTGATGTGTTGAGTGGTCGGTGGGGCGGTCTGCGCGTCCCCGGCCCGTGCCGGACGTGAGGATCCCAGGGCGAGCGCGACGGCCAGGCCTGTCAGACAGAGTCCCTTGATCATGGCCGTGTCCGCGATGTCCTTCGACGAGCCTGTCGGAGATGCCCGATGCTCGTTCAAGATCAGGTTAATCGCCGCGCGGGACATCGACGAAGGATCATCATCGGAAAGTCCTCGTGTTAGGCCGGGGGCACGATCCACGGCACCCGGCGCCAACGCGTCTCGCGCAGGGTGCGGTCGGCATAGGTGCCGGCCACCGCCGCCCGGCCGCCCTGGGCCGCGAGGTCGAGGACGAGGGCGCTGTGGATGAAGGCGAGGTGGCTGAAGGCCTGCGGGAAGTTGCCGAGGAAGGTGCGGTCCTCCGCCACCTCCTCGGCGTAGAGGCCGAGGTCGTTCTGCAGCGCCCGTAAGGAGTCGAAGCGGGTCCGCGCCTCCTCGATCCGGCCGAGCCAGACGAGGGCGTCGACGAGCCAGAAGGCGCAGATCAGGAAGGTGCCCTCGTGGCCCGGCAATCCGTCGTCGTTGCGGTAGCGGTAGACGAGCGGGCCGTGGCCAAGGCGCGCGATCACCACATCGACCGTGCGGGAAAACACCGCCTCGTCGACCGGGAAGCCGACCATCGGGGCGATCAGGAGCGCGGCGTCGGGATCGTCGCCGCCGATATATTGCGGGTAGTAGCCGTCCCGTTCGTGAATCCCCTCGCCGTTGACCCGGGCGACGATGGCGTCCCGCGCCGCGCACCAGTGCGGCCGCTCGCCGAACAGCCGGATCGCGCGGTCGACCGCGACCCAGTTCATGATCGCGGCGTGCAGGTAGTGCTCCTCGGGCTTGCGCGGCTCCCACAGGCCGGCATCCGTCTCGTGCCAGTGGGCGGCAGCGAAATCGGCGAGGCGCACCGCCTGGCGCGCCATCGCCTCGGGGATCGTGCCGCCGAGGCTCTGATACATGTGCAGCAGGTCGAGCACCTGGCCGTAGGCGTCGCTCTGGTGCTGCTCGGCCGCCTCGTTGCCGTAGCGGACCGGGGCGCTGCCGCGCCAGCCCTCGAAATGGGCGGCCTCGTGCTCGGTCAGGTCGGTCTCGCCGGCGATGGCGTAGAGGGGGCGTAAGCCCCCCTCGTCGCGCTCCGCGAGGGTGCCGACGAAGCGGAAGAACGCCTCCGCCTCCGCCACCATGCCGAACTTCTTCAGCACGTAGAAGGACAGGCAGGCGTCGCGGATCCAGCAGAACCGGTAATCCCAGTTGCGGATGCCGCCGATCTCCTCCGGCAGCGAGGTGGTGGCCGCCGCCACGATGGCGCCCGAGGGCGCGTAGGTCAGGGCCTTGAGAGTCAGCGCGCTGCGCAGGAGCTGGTCGCTGAGCGGCCCGTCATAGGCCGCCCCCGCCGACCAGCCGGTCCAGGCCCGGCGTGCAGTCTCCATCAGCGCGCGGGGGTGGAGGGGATCGCGCTCCGCCGCCCCGCCGGGATAGAGCGCGAAGGCCTGCTCGCCTCCATGCGCGACGGTGAACCGCGCCACCGCGTCGGATCCCTCGATCGCGACCGGCAGGTCGGCGAACAGCTCCGGCAACCCCGCGGCGCCGGCGCCGCCCGGGACCGCCGCGAGCGCGGGAAAGGTCTCCGAAAAGCCCGCCAGCGGCCGGTAGACCGCCCGCATCGGCACCTCGCCGGACACGCCCGAGACCAGGCGCACCAGGCAGGGCAGCACCCGGCCCGGTTCGGGCGCGAGCATGAAGTCGTGCACCGTCGCCGCCCCGGTGGCGCAGGTGAAGGTGGTCTCGAGGATGTTGGTGCCCGGCAGGTAGAGCCGGGCGCTCTCGAACGGCCCCTCGGGCGCGAGCGCGAAGAAGCCGCCGCGCCGGCGGTCGAGCAGGCGGGAGAAGACCGGGGGCGCGTCGAACCGCTCGAGGCAGGCCCAGTCGATCGAGCCGTCGCGGGCGACGAGGGCGCAGCCGTGGCAGTTGCTGATGAGGCCGTAGGCCTCGATGGGCTGGTAGGGCCGCGCGTCCGGGTCGTGCATCGGGAAAGAAGCTCGGGCGAGAGGGGGTGGGCCCGACGGCCGGGGGACGGCGAGCGCCCTCCCCTCGTGTCGCGTGACCCAGAGGCATCGGGGCGAATGGCCGGGGCCCGCCCATGTTCCCGCCGGAGCGTGGAAATTTTCTCGCGGATGAAAGGGTGAGAGAAAACGTAGTTTCCCCGCCGTTGCGGCTGTTTGCCCCGCCGCGATCATCATCCTCCGCGTCATCCCGGGTCCGCACAGCGGAACCCGGGATCCATAAACGCTGACGCTTCAAAAGGGATCGGAACGCGTATCACCTCATCCGGCGCCGTCGGCGGATATGGATCCCGGGTTCCGCTTTCGCGGCCCCGGGACGACGTGGAGAATGGAAGTTCGGTCGGCCAACGCGCGACACGCGCGCACCGCCCCGATCGATCCTCAGCCTCCCAACACGAACCGCCCCAATTCCTCCCGCGCCAGCACCCGCGCCAGCGAATCCTCCGCCGGGGCGTCGACCGCCATCAGGAGGCCGCCGCAGACGGTGCCGCGGCCCGAGACCGCGTAGCGCAGGGTGCAGGCGGGTTCGAGGCTGCCGGGACGGCCGGCGACGAAGCCCTGGAGCGTGCCGGGCCGGTCGCCGTGGCCGATCACCGCCTCCAGGCCCGACGCCCGGCCGGCGATCGCGAAGGGAACCAGGCCGAGGCGCCGGCCGCCCTGGCGGGCCTGCACCCGGCGCGGCCCCTCGACGGCGACCAGGGTCTCGGGTGCCAGATGCGCGAGGCCGCGGAAGGTCAGGAGCCCGCCCTCGTCCTGCGTGAAACGGTCGATCACCGCGAGGCCCGACAGGTCGTGCGGCAGCACGAAGATCCGGAAGTGGCGGCAGCCCGGCCCATGAACGGTGGTCTCGATCGCGTGGGCGGTGGCGCCGGGCAGCGCCAGGCTGCCGCGATGGATGCCGCCCCCGGCCACCGGCTCGCGCCCCTCGATCACCGCGACGTTGTGGGCGCGGGCCGAGAGAAGGTAGTGGCGCGCCGCCCCGGTCTCGACCTGCTCCGAGCCGCCGGCCTCGACGATCCAGCGCGTCGCCCCCGCCGCGTAGACGAAGGAGGTGCAGTCGGCGTGACCCTGCGGCGAGGTCTCGGCGAAGGTGCAGGCGAAGTGGGCCCAGCCGCGCCCGGCCTCGTGGCGGGCCGACAGGCCGTCGGTGCGAAGGCTGGAGGAGGCCGTTGCGGGCTGGACGGCGGAGCGCTGCGCCACCAGCCCGCCGCCGCCGCGCAGCCGCGCGATCCAGCCGGCATCGTCGGTGCCGGCAAAGACCTCGCCGAAGGGCGGCAGCCGCCCGCCGGGATCGAGGAGACCGGAGAGGTCCGACAGGACCGCCGCCGTGCGGGCCGCGACGAGGGGGCCGGGCGCGGCCTCGCCGAGGGTGTCCCGCAGCGCCCGCCCCAGGGTGACGAGGTCGAGGCGGCGGTGGAGCGAGGAATCCGTGAAGCGCCCGTCCTCCGGCAGGAGCGCCGGCACGCCCGCGCGCAGGCTCTCGCGGGCCAGGCCGTCCCAGTGGCCCGAGAACGGCAGGCGCGGCAGGGCGCGGGCGAGCGCCAGGAGCGCCGCGGCGGCCTGGAGCTGGTGCAGGCTCTGCCCGAAGGTGTTCTGGCCGACGATCTCCGCCAGGGCGAAGCCGTGCCGCACCGCCTCCCCGGTCAGGAGCGGCGCCGCGGCTCCGGCTCCCGGCAGGGCGAGGAGGCCGATCCAGACCTCGGCCCGGGCCGGCAAAGCCGCCGGATGCAGGCTCAGGGGGTCGGCCGGCTGGCCCCAGGGATTGGCCCGCGACCAGGCCTGCGCCAGGGTGAGCGCGCGCGCCGGCGCCGCCTCGGCCAGCGCCAGGAGCCAGGCGAGGGAGTGGTAGGCGAGGCGCCACGGGATAGCGCGGGCGGGTGCCGCCCGGAACGGGTCCTCGTCGAAGCCCGGATTCTCCGGCAGGGGCCAGTCCGGGCAGCCGGCGAGGCGCAAGGTGAGGGCGCCGTCGGGCCTTGCGCCGACGAGGCGCTCGGCCTCGCCCCGTAAGGAGCGGGCGCGGGCGAGCGGCAGCGCGGCGCTGCCAGCCTCCCCGGGGCCGGGGATCCAGGCGGCCTCGGCGCCGGGATCGCACCCGAGCCGGGCCGAGAGGCGGGCGAGGAAGCCCGGGGCGTCGAGGAGGTCGTCGCCGCACAGGCTCTCGAGCCGGAAGCGGTCCTCCAGCGCGACCTCCGGGGGGCCGATCACCTCCACGGCGGGCAGCCGCTCGCCCTCCTCCTCCCAGGTGCAGAAGCCGAGATCGAGGGAGACCGCGCCCGGCGGCGGCTCCAGGTCGAGGGTGAAGCGGCGCGCCTGCGGCTGGGCCGGGAGGTTGATCGCCGCGCCGAGCCCTGGCTGCTCCTCGCTGTCCGGCCGTGCGCCGAGGCCCGGCACCGCGACGGTGCCCGGATAGGGCGGCAGGATCTCCGCCCCGTCGCGGTCGCGGTAGACGAGGCTCACCCGCGCGGCATGCTCGTCGGGCCGCGCGGCGTGGATCTGCCCGCGCACCACGAGGCCGAGGCCAGGGACGAGGCCGTGGCGCAGGGGCTCCGGCTGCGGCCCGAGGTGGCGGCGGCGGAATGCGCCCTCGCGCAGCGGCGCGCCGGGGCGCAGGCGCGGCTCCGCGATCGTGAACCCCTCGGTGTTGCGCCAGGAGCGCAGGGTGAGCGCGAGGCCGCGCGCCTGCGGCGGCACCCCGAAGGCCAGCCGCACCGGGGCCATCCGGACGAGCTCGGTCCCGGCGGGCTGGCAGGCCGGTCCGGCGATCCAGGCGCTGTGCGGATCGAGCAGGGTGCGGGCGAGGCCGGGCACGGCATCGAGGTCGAGGCTCGACCCGTCGGCGGCCAGGAAGTCGAAGCCCGCGAGGGCGAAATCGAGGGCCTGGCCCCCCTCCTCCTCGGCCGCCCAGGCGAGGCGGGCCTCCAGGCAGCACCAGGCCCCCGCCGGCAGGTGGCGGAAGGTCAGCTGCACCCGGGACCAGCGGTTGTTGGCGGTGATCGCGTGCTCGCCCTCGCGCGCGCCCGGCCCCGCCCCGCCCGCGTAGCGGGCCTGGACCGGGAGGAAGACCGGCGCGGAGGGCAGCAGGGCCGGGAGCATGACGCGGGGAGAGGAGCCTGGGCGGGGGTATCCCGCCGCCAGTGCCGGGGAGTGGCCTCGCCTGTCAAGGCGCGGGCGCGGCCGCTCCGTCCGCACTCCACCGCTCGAGCCCCGCAAGCTCCGCCAGCCTCGGGCAAGGTAGCGCTTCTAAATCCTCGGTTACGCGGCAGGGCCCGGGCGTCGGGTCGTTTCGGCACAGGTTTCGAGGAGTGGCGGGCATGGGGAGAATCGTGTGACGGGGCTGTACCTGTTCGATCTCGCCTCAATGCATACCGGCTACCTGTCGGTGCGCCAGTCGACGATCGCCGGCAACGTGGCCAATGCCAACACCCAGGGCTACCAGGCGCGGGACACCGTGCCCTTCGCCCAGGTGCTGGCCCGCACCGGCACCAACATGGCGCAGACGGCGCAGGCCCATCTCCAGGCACCCGGCCTCGGGGTGGCGGTGCGGACCGACAAGACCGGCTGGGACGTGCTCGAGACCTCCAGCAGCGTCAGCCTGGAGCAGGAGATGCTGAAGGCGAGCGAGGTGTCGCGCCAGCACACCCTCGATGTCGGGGTGGTGCGCAGCTTCGACCGCATGCTGAAGCTGGCCGTGAGGAGCGGATCGTGATCGACCCTCTGCTCGCCGCCTCCCGCCTCGCGAGCGCGGGCCTCGAGGCCCAGTCGCTGCGGATGCGGGTGGTGTCGGAGAACCTCGCCAACGCCCAGTCGACGGGCGACGCGCCGGGCGCCGACCCGTATGCGCGCAAGACCGTGACCTTCAAGGCCGAGCTCGACCGGGCGGTCGGCGCCGCCTCGGTCAAGGTGCGCGACATCGACACCGACAAGACCCCGTTCCGGGTCGAGCACGACCCGAGCAGCCCGGCGGCGGACCAGAACGGCAACGTCAAGCTGCCGAACGTGAACGCCCTGATCGAGATGGCCGACATGCGCGAGGCCAACCGCTCCTACGAAGCCAATCTGCAGGTGATCAAGCAGGCCCGCGCGATGGTGGCCAGCGTGATCGACCTCCTGAGGACATGAGCATCCGATGATCGAGGCCCTCACCCTCTCGGCCTTCGACCGGGCCGCCGCCTCCGCCCGTCCCGAGGCCACGGCCGCCGTCCAGCGGGCGGTGACCGGCGCCGGCTTCCCGGGCGTCGAGGCCGCCGCTCCCACCGATTTCGGGCAGATCATGGCAAGTTTCGCGAGCGGCGTGCGCAACGACCTGCGCGCCGGCGAGGCCGCCTCGATCGCCGGCATCCAGGGCAAGGCCTCGACGCAGCAGGTGGTGGAAGCGGTGATGTCCGCCGAGCAGAGCCTGCAGACCGCGGTCGCCATCCGCGACAAGGTCGTGGCCGCCTATCTCGAACTGAGCCGCATGGCGATCTGAGGATTTTACGCAGATGAGAGCGCTCGCCGTCGCCGCCACGGGCATGTCCGCCCAGCAGCTCAACCTCGAGGTCATCGCCAACAACATCGCCAACCTGAACACCACCGGGTTCAAGGGGGCGCGGGCCGAGTTCACCGACCTGCTCTACCAGGCCGAGCGGCAGCAGGGCGTGCCCAACCAGTCCGGGCAGGAGGCGATCCCGGAGGGCGCGATGCTCGGCCTCGGCGTGCGCGCCGCGGCGATCCGCAACCTGCACCGCCAGGGCCAGCTCACCAACACGGCGAACCAGCTCGATCTGGCCATCAACGGTCGCGGCTACTTCCAGATCACGAGCCCGAGCGGCGAGATCAACTACACCCGCGCCGGCGCCTTCAACAAGAACGCCACCGGCCAGCTCGTCACGCTGGAAGGCTACACGGTCGATCCGGCGATCCTGATCCCGAACAACGCCACCGAGATCACCATCAACCAGTCGGGCCAGGTCTACGCCAAGATCGACGGCCAGGTGGCGCAGCAGAATATCGGCCAGCTCACCATCGCCAACTTCGCCAACGAGTCGGGGCTGGAGCCCCTCGGCAACGGCCTCTACCGCGAGACCCCGGCCTCCGGCGCGGCGGTGATCGGCAACCCGGGCGACGCGAGCTACGGCAAGCTCCAGCAGGGCTACCTCGAAGGATCGAACGTCGATCCGGTCAAGGAGATCACCAGCCTGATCACCGCCCAGCGCTCGTTCGAGATGAACTCCAAGGTGATCCAGGCCGTCGACGAGATGGCGAGCACGATCTCCAAGGGAATCCGCTAAGCAGACTTGCGTTGGCGGGCCAACGCTTCGTCCGCTTAGCTTCTTGTTTTGCCGCAGGTTTTTATCGCAAAACCGGTGGCCACTTTTGCGAAACCTGCTTAGAGCCGGGGTCGTCCCGACCCCGGCCTCGGTGAGACTGCCACGCCGCCGGACCCGGCGGCGCCCCTCCTCCCGGCGCGACACATCCATGCGTTCCCTCCTCCGGCACTCCCGTCTTCTTCTGGCGCTGGTCGGCCTGTGCGTTCCGGCCGGCTTCGGCGTGGCCGCTCCGGCCCCGTCGCCCGCCGACTCGCCCTCCGCCCAGGGTTCCGCCCTTTCGGCGAACGAGATGATGCTGCCGGTGCCGACCGTGACGATCTATCCGGGCGACACGATCAAGGAATCGATGCTGCGGCTGCAGGCCTACCCGACGACCTACCGGGCGCGCGCGGCGGTGATCGACGCGCCACTCGCCGTCGTCGGGCGCACCGCCCGCCGGATGCTGCTGCCGGGCGAGCCGGTGCCGGTCAACGCCGTCGACGATCCGCGCCTCGTCAGCCGCGGCGCGCCGACCCAGATGATCTTCGAGGAGAACGGCCTCGTCATTACGGCGGTCGGCTCGCCGCTGCAGAATGGCGGCCTCGGCGAGACCATCCGGGTGCGCAACACCGACACCAACCGCATCGTGCTGGGCACCGTGACGGCGGACGGCCGCATCAAGATCGGCGGGTTCTGATGCGGATCGCGCTGCGCACCGTCCGCGCCGGCCTCGTCCTCGTGCTGGTCCTCGTGATGGGGCTCGACGTCGCGCCGGTCCTACCCGCGCGCGCCGCGGCCCCCGTGATCGCCACCGGCGGCTCCGCCCGGATCAAGGACGTCGCCAGCCTCAAGGGCGTGCGCGACAACCAGATCGTCGGCTACGGCCTCGTCACCGGGCTGCAGGGTACCGGCGACACCCTGCGCAACGCCCAGTTCACCGAGCAGTCGCTGCAATCGATGCTCGACCGGATGGGCATCAACGTGCGCGACGCGCGCCTGCGGACCCGCAACGTCGCCGCCGTGATGGTGACGGCGGACCTGCCTCCTTACGTCGGCGCCGGCTCGCGCATCGACGTGACGGTGACCTCGCTGGGCGACGCGACCTCGCTGCGCGGCGGCACGCTCCTGATGACGCCCCTGTCGGGCGGCGACGGCAACGTCTACGCCGCCGCGCAGGGGCCGCTCGCGGTCTCCGGCTTCTCGGCGCAGGGCCAGGCCGAGCAGCTGACGCAGGGCGTGCCGACCGCCGGCCGCATCCCGAACGGCGCGCTCATCGAGCGCGAGGTGCCGGGTGCGTTCCGCGACCTGCCCGAGCTGATCTTCGAATTGAAGAATCCCGACTTCAAGACCGCCACGATGGTGGCCGACGCGATCAACGCCTACGCGATCGGCCGCTTCCGCCGCCGCATCGCGAGCCCGCGTGACCAGCGCTCGGTGGTGCTCCAGCGCCCGCGCGACATGGTCCTGCCGCGCCTCGTCGCCGAGATCGGCGACCTGACGATCCAGCCGGACGTGCCGGCCCGGGTCGTGGTCGACCAGCGTACCGGCACGGTGGTGATCGGCCGCAACGTGCAGATCTCCACGGTGGCCGTCACCCACGGCAACCTCACGGTGCGGGTCACCGAGACGCCGGAAGTGTCGCAGCCCGCCCCCTTCTCCAACGGTCAGACCACGGTGGTGCCGCGCACCGAGGTGGCGGCCCGCGAGGAGCAGGGCAAGATCGCGGTGCTCGGCGGCTCCGACTTGCAGACCCTGGTGCGCGGCCTCAACCAGGTCGGCCTGAAGCCCTCCGACATCATCGCGATCCTCCAGGCGGTGAAGACCGCCGGTGCCCTCCAGGCGGAGCTCGTCGTCCAATGATCCGGTTCGTCGTGACAGCCCTCCTCCTGGCGCTGGCCGGTCCGGCCCTCGCCGCCGGCGACGGCCATGGCGGGGCGGCGAGCGACCCGGCGAAGGACGCCGCGATGCGCGCCATCGCCGCCCGGGACGCCCCGAAGGAGCCGACCGCGCAGGACTTCGTCGCCAGGGACGCGAAGGATCCGGGCAGGACCGGCTACTGCGCCACCATCGCGGACGCGGCGTCGGATGCCCGCTTCGCCTGGCAGAAGGAGCAGCTCGCCGCGCTCGAGAAGCAGGTCGAGGAGCGCATCCGCCGCCTCGAGGAGAAGCGCGCCGAGTACGAGGCGGTGGTCCAGCGCCGCAAGGAGTTCCTGGCGAAGGCCGACGAGAGCGTGGTGGCGGTCTACGCCAAGATGAAGGCCGACGCGGCGGCGCTCCAGCTCTCCAACATGCCCGAGGACAACGCGGCGGCGATCCTGGTGAAGCTCAACGCCCGGACGGCGAGCGCCGTGCTCGCCGAGATGGAGGCCTCCCGCGCCGCGACTCTGGCCCGCAAGATGGCCGAGGCCGGCCGCCGCAAGGACAACGAGAGATCGTGATGACCCCTAGAGCCCCGGCCGCCCGCCTCCTGACCCTTCGCCTCATTCCTTTGGCCGTCGCGGGTCTCGGCCTCGCCGGCTGCCAGAGCAAGCTCGACGAGCTCGGCCGCCCGCCGGTGCTGACGCCGATCGGTACCGGGCTCGCCGCCCCGCGCGAGGCCCTGCCCTCGACCTTCGGCTCGCTCCAGAGCCGGCACAGCTATCACTCGACCTGGACGCCGGCGAGCGCCGACCTGTTCCAGGATCCCCGCGCCCGCAACATCGGCGACGTGCTGACGGTCAGCATCCTGATCAACGACAAGGCGCAGTTCGACAATGCCAGCGACCGCTCGCGCAGCCAGAAGTCGAGCCTCGGCTTCGATTTCGGCTACGGCGTCTCGGGGCTGAAGGATTCGGCCACCGCCGATACCGGCATCCGCTCCGGCACCGAGACCAAGGGCCAGGGCACCATCGACCGCAAGGAGACTCTGAGCCTGTCTGTGGCCGCGGTGATCACCGAGGTGCTGCCGAACGGCAACCTCCTGATCAGCGGCTCGCAGGAGATCCGGGTCAACAACGAGGTCCGGGTGCTCAACGTCGCCGGCATCGTCCGGCCGCGGGACATCTCGCGCAAGAACACCATTGACTACGACAAGATCGCCGAGGCCCGGGTCTCCTATGGCGGCCGCGGCCGCCTGACCGACGTGCAGGGCCCGACCCTCGGCCAGCAGATCTTCGAGACCGTCGCGCCGTTCTGACGGCCCTGGAATGTGAGGACGCGCGATGGCGGACAAGACCGACGACAAGAAGAAGGGCGGGGCTAAGGCCTGGATCGGGGCGCTTGCCCTCTGCACCCTGGTGGCGGTCGGCACCGGCGCGGGCCTCGGCCTATACCTGATGACGAGCGTCGAGAAGGCGGTCGACCAGAAGACCCGCGAGGCGCAGGAGCACGAGAAGGCCGCCAAGGTGCTGAACTACAGCGGCGAGCTGTCCCTGCGCAGCGTCGGCTCGGTGGTGACGAACCTCGCCGAGCCGGCCGATTCGTGGATCCGGCTCGAATCCTCGGTGGTGTTCAAGACCGGCAGCCTGCCGACGCCGGACATCACCGTGGCGGAGATCAAGGCCGACATCATCGCCTACCTGCGCACGCTCTCGACCGCGCAGATCGAGGGGGCGAGCGGCCTCCAGCACCTGCGCGAGGACCTCAACGAGCGCGTCGCCTTGCGCACCAAGGGGGCGATCCGCGAGCTGATCGTCGAGGCCCTGGTGGTGCAATGACGGGTCGCGTGAACCGGCGTACCGCCCTCGTCCTCGGGACGCTCGCGCTCCTGCTCCTGCCCGCCGGCGCCGCTCTGGCGCAGGGCGCGGCGGGGGGCAGCGTCACCGGCATCCCGGGCCTCGACGCGCTGCTGCCCCCCGGCAACGGCGCGGCGAGCGGGCGCATCCTCCAGCTCGTCGCCCTGCTCACGGTGCTGTCGTTGGCGCCGGGGCTGCTGGTGATGGTGACGAGCTTCACGCGCTTTGCCGTCGCGTTCTCGTTCCTGCGATCCGGGCTCGGCCTCCAGAGCACGCCGGCGAACCTCTTCCTCGTCAGCCTGTCGCTGTTCATGACCTTCTACGTCATGGCGCCGACCTTCGACCGGGCCTGGAGCGAGGGCGTGCGCCCGCTCCAGGAGAACCGGATCAGCGAGGAGGAGGCCTTCACCCGCATCACCGATCCGTTCCGCGAGTTCATGTCGGCCCAGGTGCGGCCGAAGGATCTCCAGACATTCCAGGACCTCGCCACCCGCAGCTTCCCGAAGCCGCAAGAGGGCGAGAAGATCGATCTGCGCATCCTGATCCCGGCCTTCATGATCTCGGAATTGCGCCGCGGCTTCGAGATCGGCTTCCTCATTGCCCTGCCCTTCCTCGTCATCGACATGATCGTTTCGACGATCGTGATGTCGATGGGCATGATGATGCTGCCGCCGACGGTGATCTCGCTGCCGTTCAAGGTGCTGTTCTTCATCCTGATCGATGGATGGAACTTGCTGGTGAGCGGGTTGGTGCGATCATTCTTTTAGCGAGCTTGGCTCTCTCTCGGCAGTAATCGACACCCTCCCATGTCATCCCGGGGCCGCGCAGCGGAACCCTGGATCCATGACCGCTGACGATTCAGGAAGAGGCGGACAGGGTTCAGCCTGAGCCTGCACCCTCGGCGGTTATGGATCCCGGGTTCTCGGCTGCGCCGAGCCCCGGGATGACGCGGTGGGTGTGAAGTCTCACAGAAGACAAAGTGAACAGGGCCGCTGGATCGGCGCCCCTCATCCTGGCCCGCCTCACGCCGCCCGCGCCTCGAAATCGATTCTCGGATCGATCCAGCTATAGGTCAGGTCGGAGATCAGGTTCACCACCAGCCCGAGCAGCGAGAAGATGTAGAGGTTGGCGAACACCACCGGGTAGTCGCGGTTCACGATCGATTCGAACGAGAGCAAGCCCAGCCCGTCGAGGCTGAAGATGGTCTCGATCAGGAGCGAACCGGCGAAGAAGGCCGAGATGAACGCACCGGGGAAACCCGCCACCACGATCAGCATCGCGTTGCGAAAGACGTGGCCGTAGAGTACCTGGCGCTCGGACAGGCCTTTCATCCGCGCGGTCAGCACGTATTGCTTGCGGATCTCGTCGAGGAACGAGTTCTTGGTCAGCAGGGTCGAGGTGGCGAAGGCTCCGATCGCCATGGCGATGATCGGCAGCGTGATGTGCCAGAGGTAGTCGG
This sequence comes from Methylobacterium sp. EM32, assembly GCF_040593685.1. Classification (NCBI taxonomy): domain Bacteria; kingdom Pseudomonadati; phylum Pseudomonadota; class Alphaproteobacteria; order Hyphomicrobiales; family Methylobacteriaceae; genus Methylobacterium; species Methylobacterium sp. EM32. Next base: position 16,801 of record NZ_JBEXZS010000186.1, read on the forward strand.
TCACCTTCTGCCACAGCGGGAAGTTGGACCAGCCCTCGCTGGTGAGCCCGCGCAAGGGGAAGACCTGCAGGAAGGAGCCGCCGGCGAAGAGCACGATCAGCAGGATCGCGAACAGGAAGCCGGGGATCGCGTAGCCGACGATGACGACGCCCGAGGTCCAGACGTCGAAGGGCGAGCCGTCGCGGACCGCCTTGCGGATACCGAGCGGGATCGAGATCGCGTAGGAAATCAGCGTCATCCAGAGGCCGAGGCTGATCGAGACCGGCAGCTTCTCGCGGATCAGCTGCAGCACCGAGACATCGCGAAAGTAGCTCTTGCCGAAATCGAAGCGGGCATAGTCCCACAGCATCTTCAGGAACCGCTCGGGGGCGGGCTTGTCGAAGCCGAATTGCTGCTCCAGGCGCTTGATGAAAGCCGGGTCGAGGCCCTGCGCGCCGCGGTAGCGGGAATTCGATTCCCCTCCCCCGCCCTGGGCCGTGCCGCGCCCGGCGAGGTCGCCGCCACCGCCGGTGATCCGGGACATCGCGGTGTTCTGGCCCTGGAGCTGGGCCAGCACCCGCTCCACCGGCCCGCCGGGGGCGAATTGCACGATCACGAAGGAGATCAGCATGATCCCGAGGATCGTCGGGATCATCAGGAGCAGGCGGCGCAGGATGTAGGCAGCCATGATGTCAGGTCCGTCCGATCTTCCGGGCCTTGTCGGCATCGTGCCACCACAGGGCGGGCACGCCGAGGCCGTATTTCGGCAGCTCGCGCGGCCGGCCGTAGAGGTCCCAGAGCGCGAGGCGGTGGGTGGCGCCGTACCACATCGGCACCCAGTAGCGCCCGGCGCGCAGCACCCGGTCGAGGGCCCGGCAGGCAGCCGTGAGCGCGGACCGCGAGGCGGCGTCGGCGATGCGGTCGAGCATCGCGTCGGCGGCCGGGTTCTCGATGCCGGCGAGGTTCTGCGAGCCCGGCACCTTGGCGGCCCGGCTGCCATAGACCTCGCGTAAAGCCGCCCCCGGGGTGACCGAGCCGCCGAAGCGGGCCGAGACCACGTCGAAGTCGAAATCCTTCAGCCGCGCCTGGTACTGCGCCGCGTCGACGAGGCGCGAACTGGCGCGGATGCCGAGCAGGCTCAGGTTCTTGATGTAGGATTGCAGCAGCGGCTGGAAGACCGGCGAGGAATCCAGGAACTCGAAGGCGAGCGGCTGGCCGTCGGGCAGCTTCATCACCCCGCCGTCGCGGGTGCAGCCGGCCTGGCGCAGCAGCGTGTCGGCCCGGCGCAGGAGCGCCCGGTCCTGGCCCGACCCGTCCGAGCGCGGCGGCGACCACGGCTCGGAAAAGACCTCGTCAGGCACCCGGCCCCGGAACGGCTCGAGGAGCGCCAGTTCCTCAGGCAACGGCATGCCCTCCGCCTTCAGGTCGGAATTCTCGAAGAACGAGGCGGTGCGCTTGTAGGCGCCGTACATCAGGTTCTGGTTCGACCACTCGAAGTCAAAGGCGAGCCCGATCGCCTCGCGGATGCGGGGATCGCGGAAGACCGGCCGGCGGGTGTTGAGGAACCACCCTTGCGTGCCCGAGGGCGTGGCATCCGGCACCGTCTCGCGCTTGACCCGGCCCTCCTGCGCGGCCGGGAAGTCGTAGCCCGTGGCCCAGACCCGGGAGGTGAACTCTTCCCGCCAGGTGAAGGTGCCGGCCTTGAACGCCTCGAACGCGACGTCGCGATCGCGAAAATACTCGTAGCGAATCTCGCCGAAATTGTTCTGGCCGACGGTGACCGGCAGGTCGGCGCCCCAGTAATCGGCGACGCGCTCGAAGGCGATGAAGCGGCCGACCTCGAATCGCGCCACCCGGTAGGGTCCGGAGCCGAGCGGCGGCTCCAGGGTCGAGGCCTCGAAATCGCGATTGCGGTAATAGGCCTCGGAGAAGATCGGCAGGTCGGCGACGATCAGCGGCAGGTCGCGGCTGCGCCCGGGGGCGAAGCGTACAAGAACCGCATCGTCGCCCTCCGCGCTCGCGCCCACGACGTCGCGCAGCACGGCCGCGATGCGCGGATGGCCCTTCTCCTTCAGCACCGTGATCGAGAAGGCGACGTCGCGGGCGGTGAGCCGCGAGCCGTCGTGGAAGCGGGCCTGGGGCCGCAACGCGAAGCGGTAGGCCAGGCGATCGTCGCTCACCGTCACGCTGCGCGCGACGAGACCGTAGGCGGCGTCCGGCTCGTCGAGGGCCCGGACCATCAGGCTGTCGAAGGTCAGGTCCATGCCGGCGGCGCCGTCGCCCTTCAGCACGTAGATGTTAAGGGTGTTGAAGGTCTCGAAGGCCTGGTTGCCGCTGGTGGTGGAGAGCTGAGCCGAGAAGGTGCCGCCCTTCGGCGCGAGCGGATCGACGTAGTCGAAGCGCGGGAAGTCGGCCGGGTATTTCAGGTCGCCGAAGCTCGACAGGCCGTGGCGCTCGGGCCCCTGCTGCGCGAGAGCCGGGGCGCGGGCGGCGAGGAGCGCCGCCCCGCTCCCGGCGAGAAAGCTGCGCCGGCGCATCACCGCGCCGCCCCGGTCTTGGCGGCGAGCGCAGAATCGTACCACCAGGTCGTCGGGAAGCCCGAGGCGCCGTATTTCGGCAGGGTCGCCGGATGGCCGAAGCGGTTCCAGCGCAGGGTCCGGGACACGTTCGAGGACCATTGCGGTACGACGTAATCGTGGGCGAGGAGCACCCGGTCCAGCGCCCGCGTCGCCGCCACCAGCTCCTCGCGATCGGTGGCGTAGATTACCTTGTCGATCAGCGCGTCCACGCCCGCATCCTTGATGCCCGCGAGGTTGCGCGAGCCGGGCCGGTCGGCGGCAGCCGAGCCCCAGAAATCGCGCTGCTCGTTGCCCGGCGAGAGCGATTGCGCCCAGTTGCTGAGCGCCAGCGCGTCGAAATCGAAGCTGCGCGAGAGGTTCTGGTACTGGGCCGGATCGACCACCCGCAGCGACACCTTGAGGCCGATGCGCTCGAGCGCCGCGCGGTAGGGCAGCACGACGCGCTCGGCCGAGTTGTCGTAGCCGAGGAACTCGACGGTGAAGGGCTGGCCGCTCGCCTTCTCGACCATCTGGTTGCCGCGGATCTCGTAGCCCGCCTCCTGGAACAGGCGCACCGCCTCCCGCAGGTTGGCGCGCACCGCCTCCGGCGAGCCGTTGACCGGGTTCTTGTAGGGCGTGGTGAAGACGGTCGCCGGCACCTTGTCCTTGACGCTCTCCAGGATCGCCCGCTCGCGCCCCTCCGGCAGGCCCGACGAGGCGAGTTCGGTGCCGAAGAAGTACGAATCGACCCGCTTGTAGAGGCCGTAGAACAGGGTGCGGTTCATCTCCTCGAAGTCGAAGGCGAGGTTGAAGGCCCGGCGCACCCGCGCGTCGGCGAACTTTTTTCGGCGCAGGTTGAGGGTGAAGGCCTGCATGATGCCGAGGCCCGCCTGCGGGAACTCCTCCTTGAGGATCCGCCCCTCGCGCACGGCCGGGAAGCCGTCATAGGCGGTGGCCCAGTTGCGGGCGATGTTCTCGGTGCGCCAGTCGAACTGGTCGGCCTTGAACGCCTCGATCATCACCGTCGCATCGCGAAAATACTCGGCGCGCTGGGTGTCGAAATTGTTGGCGCCGCGGTTCACGGCGAGGTCGCGGCCCCAGTAATCCGGCACCCGCTCGTAGGTGGCGGTGCGGCCGGCCTCGAACCGGGCCAGCCGATAGGGCCCGGAGCCGAGCGGGATCTCTAGCGTCGTCTCGGTCGGGTTACGGGTCTTGCCCGACGCGTCCTTGCCCTCCCACCAGTGCTTGGGCAGCACGGGCAACTGGCCGACGATCTGGGGCAACTCGCGGTTGCCGGTCTCCGAGAAGGTGAAGCGCACCTCGCGCGGGCCGGTCGCCTCGGCCTTCGTCACGTTGTGGTAGTAGGCGGCGTATTGCGGGCTGTTCTCCTTCAGCACCTGGAAGGAGAACACCACGTCGTCCGGCGTCACCGGCTTCCCGTCGTGCCAGCGCGCCTCCGGCCGCAGGCGGTAGACGACGCTGCCGAGGTCGTCGGCCGGCTTCGCGCCGTCGGCCAAGAGGCCGTAATAGGTCGAGGCCTCGTCCTGGGCCTGGGCCAGCAGGGTGTCGTAGATCAGCGGGATCTGGCTCTCGAGGTCGCCCTTCACCCCGGCGACGATCAGGTTGAAATTGTCGAACGAGCCTTGCGAGCCGAACCGCAGCAGGCCGCCCTTCGGGGCGTTGGGGTCGGCATAGTCGAAATGCGTGAAGCCCACCGGGTATTTCGGCTCGCCGAGGAGCGACAGGCCGTGGCGCCAGCCCCCGTCGGGGAATGCCGCATCGCTGCCTGCTGAAGGAGCGCCCTGCGCGCGGGCCCCGGCCGGGACGGCGGCGAGACCTAAGACGGCGAGGGCGGCGCGGCGAGTGAGGGGGCGTGCGATCACGCGGGGCGATCCTCCGGCTGGGACAGGTCTCCCCCCGTTCTAGGTCGCGGGGGGGGCCTGCGCCAACCCGGGCGCGTCGGCGCAGGGATGGAATCGCGACGCCGCGATTCCATCATGAGCGCGAGGCGGGGTCGCTCCTGCCTGGACGAACGGGCCGGCCGGGCTCCCGGTCAGGCAGCCAGCCAGTCGAAGTGCCCGGCCTCGTCCCAGGCGCAAGCGGCGCTGAGCGATGCCGCGAACACGCCCGAGAGGCGCGCCCGCTCGGCTTCGACCACCGGCCCGTCGACCGCCACCGGCCGGCAGCGTGCATGTAGGCCCGGCACGACGAAGTCGGGGTTGTGCAGGGCGTGATCGGAGCCTTCCGTGAAGAACGGCCGGTCACCCCAGTCGAGGTAGCTTTCCGCCGGCAGGGCCTCGGCGAGCAGGATGTCGTGGGCGTCGAGCTCGACGTGCCAGTAGGTGATCGCGGCGACCGGTTCACGCGTGATGCTGGTACCGTTGATCAGGCACATCGCCGGCACGAGGTGGCCGCCCTCGCCGTCCGCATCGGCACCGACCAGGATGGGGTGTCCGGGCGAGAGGAAGAGGTCGCGGGCGGGCAGCCCGGCCCCGAACGCGCCCCGACGGATGCGGACAGGCCGCTGGTCGTGAGGCAGGGTCCCGCCCGCTCCGTCGAGGTCGCGATGCCCGATCCAGACGATCGGCCGCAGGGCGCCGGAGGCGGTCACCGCCGCGTCGCCGACCCGGAGCACCTCGACGGCGACCTCGCCGCGGGCCGTGCGGATGCGCGTGCCGGTGGTGAAGCACACGACCGGGGTGAGGTTGCCGCTCTGGACCGCTAGATCGGTGTAGAAATCGATGGTGCGGGTCGAGCCGTCGCTCGCGTAGAGCGTGTCGCCGAGCTGCCCGGCCCTGCCGAAACCTGTGCCTCCCGGGCCGGTCGGGGGGTACCGGTTCAGGTTGTACTGGATCGAGCCGGCGTTGAACGAGAGGCCGCGATCGTCGGCGCTCCAATGATAGACGTAGGAGCCGCCGGGAAGACCGTAAGCGGCCTCCTTGTACAGGGTGTTGTTCGCATCCCGGAAGGTCGAGAGGCCCTGGATCGACACGCCGGAGATCGTCCCGGAAATGCTCGAGACGACACCGGACTGGTCGTCCAGCGTGAACGTTCCTTGCGCGAAATTGGACGTGCCGCCGGCATCACGAAAGCTGAATCCGACGTTGACGCTGGCCATCCTGAAACCTCCGGTCGCTTTCCGGTATTCGCCGAAAGATCAGCGGTTTTGTCCAGTGTGTTTGTGCAACATGAACGAGAAAATTCGCGGGCCCCATAGAGTCGGACCAGAGACAATAATCTCCGGCGATGAAGACCGGTTTTCAGCAATGACTTGACGGTATGGCAAAGTCGGGAGGCCGATTGCATCTCGTCGGCCTCCCGGACGGCATCCGGCGCGTGGGGAGGAGGCGTTTGCGCCATGTAAAAAGGCCGGGCTCTCGCCCGGCCTCGTGTTCACGTGTCTCCCGGTCCTCGCGAAACCTCTCAGGGCTTCGGGAAGTCGACCGGCTTCTCGGACAGGGTCTTGAGGTAGGCCAGGATGTCGGCCCGCTCGGCACCCGAGGGCACGCCCGCGAAGGCCATGATGGTCCCCTGGACGAACTGCTTCGGGCCGTGGAGGAAGTGGTCGAGGTCCTCGTAGGTCCAGTTGCCGCCCTTGGCCTTCATGGCCGCGGAGTAGTTGAAGCCCTCGTGGCTGCCCTTCGGGCGCTCGACGATGCCGTACAGGTCGGGACCGACCTTGTTCGGGCCGCCCTTCTCGAAGCTGTGGCAGGCCATGCACTTCTTGGCCGCGGCCTGGCCCTTGGTGGCGTCGGCGCTGGCGAGGCGCACGGGCAGCGGCTCCTCTTTGGCGGCCGCCGGCGCCGCGGCGCCGGCATTCTCCTCGGCGGCCGGCAGCGCGTAGCCGCGATCACCCGCCGGCTTCGGCTTGTAGATCAGCTCGGCCAGGAACCCGGTCCCCATCGCGAGGAGCAGGGCGCCGAGCACTGCGCCGGCGATCTTGTTAAGCTCGAAGGAATCCATGTCTCGGCAGCTCCGATGCTCCGGTGAGCAGGGGCGATGCGAGGCGCGGCCCGGCGCCACGCCGCAGTGAAGGTCCGCCGGTGCTTAGCCGTTCTCCGGCGCGGTTGACAATGGCTCTAAACCTCGTCGGTTCGTCGCAGAGCGCGGGCGTGTGGACGGCGCCACGGTCCCTCGTGGGCGGCACGTCAGTGCGCAGCCCGCCATGAGCAGCCGGCCAGGAGCAGCCCGCCATGACAAGCCGGGCCGGCGCTGCTAAGAGCCGCGGCTTGCCCGGCCTCCCGTCATCCACAGGCTTCAAGTCCCGCACAGACCCGAATCGCCGCATGTCCGATCCCCTCGTCCTGATCCCCGCCCGCCTCGCCGCCACCCGCCTGCCCGAGAAGCCGCTCGCCGACATCGCCGGCGCGCCGATGATTGTGCATGTCTGGCGTCGCGCCGTGGAGGCCGGCATCGGTCCGGTGGTGGTCTGTACCGACACGGACGCGATCGTGCAGGCGGTCGAGGCGGCGGGCGGCCTCGCGGTGATGACCCGGCCCGACCACCCGTCCGGCTCCGACCGCCTTGCCGAGGCCCTGGAGGTGATCGACCCCGAGGGGCGCCACGACGTGGTGGTGAACGTGCAGGGCGACCTGCCGACGATCGATCCCGCCGCCATCGCCGCCGCGGTCGCGCCGCTCGCCGACCGGGCGGTCGACATCGCGACGCTCTGCGCCGTCATCACCCGGCCCGAGGAGCGGACCGAGCCCAGCGTCGTCAAGCTGATCGGCTCCGAGATCGCGCCGCGTCGCCTGCGGGCGCTCTACTTCACCCGCGCCACCGCGCCCTACGGCGACGGCCCGCTCTTCCACCATATCGGCCTCTACGCCTATCGCCGCCGGGCGCTCGCCCGCTTCGTCTCCCTGCCGCCGAGCCCGCTGGAGCAGCGCGAGAAGCTGGAGCAGCTGCGCGCGCTGGAGGCTGGGATGCGGATCGACGCGGTGGTGGTCGACGACGTGCCCCTCGGCGTCGACACGCCGCACGACCTCGAGCGCGCCCGCGCCATCCTGGCCGCCCGGCGCCTGAACTGACTGTTTTTCGAAAGCCGCGACGATGAACCGACAGATCTCCTACCAGGGCGAGCCCGGCGCCAACTCGCACATCATCATTCAGGAGGCCTATCCGGACTGGACGCCGCTGCCCTGCGCCACCTTCGAGGACGCGCTGACGGCGGTGCAGGACGGCTCGGCGGCTTTGGGCATGATCCCGATCGAGAACTCGATCGCCGGCCGCGTCGCCGACATCCACCACATGCTGCCGGCCTCAGGGCTCCACATCGTCGGCGAGCAGTTCCTGCCGATCCACTTCCAGCTGATGGCCCTGCCGGGCGTGCGGCTCGACGAGATCCGCACCGTCCACAGCCACGTCCACGCGCTCGGCCAGTGCCGCAAGATCATCCGGCGCCTCGGCCTGAAGGCGGTGGTGGCCCCCGACACCGCCGGCGCCGCCCGCCAGGTCGCCGAATCCGGCGACCGCACCCGCGCCTCGCTCTCGCCGCGCCTCGCCGGCGAGATCTACAGCCTCTCGATCCTGGAGGAGGACGTCGAGGACGAGGCCCACAACACCACCCGCTTCGTCGTGCTCTCCCGCGAGCCGGTGCTGCCGCCGGTGGGCAACGGTCCGACGGTGACGAGCTTCATCTTCCGGGTCCGCAACATCCCGGCCGCGCTCTACAAGGCGCTCGGGGGCTTCGCGACGAACGGCGTCAACATGACCAAGCTCGAGAGCTACATGGTCGAGGGCCAGTTCACCGCGACCCAGTTCTACGCCGAGGTCGACGGCCATCCTGAGGAGCCCGCCTTGCGCCGGGCGCTCGACGAGCTGGCCTATTTCTCGAGCGCGTTCCGGATCATCGGGACCTACCCGGCGCATCCGTTCCGGGAGAATGCTCGGCCGCCGGCGGAGTGAGTGTGATCGGGAAGCAGGCGTATCAAGTAGCCCATCAATCTCAATGCCGCCCTCCGCGTCATCCCGGGGCCGCGAAGCGGAGCCCGGGATCCAGAACCGCAGGTGGAAGAGGATGGAGTGTTATGGCTTCCGTTCTATCCTGAATGTCTTGAGTATCTGGATTCCGGGCTCCGCTTCGCGGCCCCGGAATGACGCGGAGGGAGTCAGAATGGTAGGGTGCCTGAGCGGCAACTGAGAATCGGCCTGTGCGGTGGCGTACCACGTCTACATGATGGCGAGCGCGCAGCACGGTACTCTCTACGTCGGCGTCACCAATGACCTCGCTCGTCGTGCCTACGAGCATCGCAGCCAGGGACAAGGCAGCTTCACTGCTCGATACGGAGTCACGCGACTGGTCTGGTATGAAGAATATGACCGGGTGCAGGAGGCCATCGCGCGCGAGAAGATGCTCAAGAGGTGGCGGCGCGATTGGAAAGTGCGTCTGATCGAGGAATTCAATCCGCTCTGGGACGATCTCTATCCTACATTGGCAGGATTCTGAGCTGCCACCGGTTCAACGAGACCTGAGATATAACACCCACTGGGTCATTCCGGGACCGCGCAGCGGAGCCCGGACTCCAGAACCGCAGGTGTTTCTCAAGACAAGCGGGTCGCGTTCCGCTCGTTTCTGCACAACCTCAGCGTCTGGATTCCGGGCTCCGCTTCGCGGCCCCGGAATGACGCGGAGGGTGTAACGGGCGGCGTGAGTAAAACGATTTCTCTAAAACAACGACCCCTGCGCCTCCGTCCTCCGCTCCGGCGGTGGCGGCGCCGGCGCGTCCTCGTCCGGCCGCAACAACCCGGCCTCGTCGTTCCGCACGTCGTTCACCCGCCGGCTCGCAGGCCCCAACTCCAGCCACTCCTCCGGCGCCGGCCGGCACAGGGCGCTCGCCCGCCCGGCATCGACGTCCTGCATATCGAGCCAGGCATCGACCGCCTCCGGCGACAGGATCGCCGGCATGCGCTCGTGGATGCCGGCGAGGAGCCCGTTGGCGCCGCAGGTGACGATCGCCGCGGTGTCGATCTCCGAGCCGTCGCGGCTGCTCCAGGTCTCCCACAGGCCGGCGAGGGCCATCGGCCGGCCGTCGGCGCGGCGGATCGCGTAAGGCGCCTGGCCGCGGGGGCCGCCGCGGCGCCACTCGTAGAAGCCGTCGGCCAGGAAGACGCAGCGCCGGTAGCGCAGGGCGTTGCGAAAGCTCGGCTTCTCGGCCGCGGTCTCGATCCGGGCGTTGATCACGAGGGGAAAGTCGTCCGGGTCCTTGACCCAGGCCGGCAGGAAGCCCCAGCGCATCAGCACGAAGCGCCGCCGCCCGTGCTCGGAGGTCACCAAAGCCACCGGCTGGGTCGGCGCCACGTTGTGGCGGGCCGGGAAGTTCGGCTGCTCGGCGTACCCGTAGAACTCCCGGAAGGTCTCGGGCGACGAGGTGACGAAGAAGCGGCCGCACATGGTCGAAAAACCCCCTACAGCCAGCGCTTCCAGCGGAAGAAGGCGTAGGGCAGGATCGCCGCCACCACCATCATCACCACCGCCATCGGGTAGCCGAAGCCCCAGTCGAGCTCCGGCATCACCTTGAAGTTCATGCCGTACATCGAGGCGATCAGGGTTGGCGGCATGAACACCACCGCCATGACCGAGAACAGCTTGATGATGTTGTTCTGCTCGAGGTTGACGAGTCCGAGGGTGGCGTCGAGCAGGAACTGGATCTTGCCCGAGAGGAAGCTCGCATGCTCCTCCAGCGACTGGAGGTCGCGCAGGGTCGAGCGGACCTCCTCGCGGATCTCGCGCGGCGCCTTGCTAGCCCGGTAGCTCGCCGAGAGCGAGAGCAGGATGCGCTCGACCGAGACTAGGCTCTCGCGCTGCTGCGACAGCAATTCATTGTGGCGCCCGAGCGCCCGCAGGGTGTCCTGCAATTCGGCGTTGCGGGCGCTCGGGTCGGAATGCTCGGCGAAGATCCGGCGCGAGAGCCGGTCGATCCGCTCGCCCTGGAGCTGAAGCACGTCGGCGGCGCGGTCGATGACGGTCTCGATCAGGCCGGCCAGGATCGCCTCGCCGGTCAGCATCACCCCGGCCGGGCGCGCCGCCCGGTGCACGAACATCCGGAACGCCTGCGGATCGTCGTAGCGCACCGTGGCGAGTTTGTTGTCACGCAGGATGAAGGTGACGCCGGCGAGCCGCGCATCGTCGGTATCGACCTTGCACAGCAGCCGCCCGGTCATGTAGCGGGCGCCGTTCTCGACGTAGAGCAGCTCCGAGGGCTCGATGTCCTGCATCTCCTCCCGGGTCGGGATCGAGATGCCGAGGAAGGCCTCGACCTTGTGGTCCTCCTGGCGGGTCGGATCGATCAGGTCGATCCAGAGCGCGTCCGGCGGGATCGGCTCCGACATCTCGAGCAGGCGCCGCTCCAGGAGCGGCTGACCGGTGCTGGCGCAGGCATTCGGCTGATGGACGAAGATCAAGGGCGGTCTCGGACGACGGTGACGCGACGGAGGGGCCTTGTGGCCCAGCCGCTTGAAGGCTCCGTGACAGCTAAGCATCATTCGCCGAAGTGTCACCGGTTCGGCGGCAAAAATGATGCAAAAACAGGAATCTAGGCGGAGCTGCCATGGGCGGCTCCGCTGTCACGGACGCCCCGGATGTCGATGACGCCGGATCCACAGCCGCCGGTGTTTTCGCTTGCACTCAGCTCGCCGCCTGGTCGGCGTCGCTCTCCGCAGCCGGCGGCTGGCAGACGTCGATCCACTCGGCCTCCGTCAGCGCGGCCATGCGCTCGGGCGTGATCCGCACGGCGCTGTTGGGGGAGCCCGCCGCCGGCACCACCTCGTCGAAGGCCTTGAGGCTGACGTCGCAATAGACCGGGAGCGGCGTGGCGAGGCCGAACGGGCAGACTCCGCCGACCGGATGGCCGGTGATCGCCTCGACCTCCTGCGCGCCGAGCATCCGGGGCTTCACCCCGAAGGCGGCCTTGGCCTTGCGGTTGTCGAGGCGGGCATCCCCGCGCGCCACCAGCAGCACCACGCGCTCGCCGAGGCGCAGGGACAGGGTCTTGGCGATGCGGGCCGGCTCGACGCCGTGGGCGGCCGCGGCGAGGGCCACGGTGGCGGAGCTCGCCTCGGTCTCGAGCACGGTGAGATCGGGCGCGCGCGAGGCGAGGTCGGCCTTGACGGAAGCGAGGCTCATCGGCGGGCAACCCCGCACGGGAAGGAAGCGGTCACGGGCGGGCTCTGGTGATGCGAGGGAGGAGGACCCTGCTCCCTCGCCCGGCACGGCCAAGCGTGCAAGTCCTACCTGTACGTCCTGCCTGTCCGTCCTGCGTCGCGTCCCCTCACCGCGCGGACATCTCCGGGCGAAGGGACGCCGCGTTGCAGGCGCGCCGTCATGCGCGCCCGCTAGGCATCTCAGTAGCGCGGGCCGCCCGTGGTGTTGCCGCGCTGCTGCTGGTAGCCCGGGCGCGACGGATTGCGGGAGTTCGGATCGCCGGCGCGCATGTGGTGGCGGCGCATGTGACGGCGCATGTGGCGGTCGTGGCGCTTCATGCGGTGATAATGGTGGTGGCGGCGCATGGCGACGTGCTCGACCGTCGACTCCGCGCCGGCGACCGCCGGGGCCGGGCCGGTCACGGCGGCCGAAGCCGGGGTCATGGCGAGACCGCCCAGCAGAACGCTCGCCGCCAGCGCCAGGGTCAGGGACTTCATCGCGATATTCTCCAGCCGGTGGCCCCCTCGGCCAACCCAAGCGTCAATCTCCCGCCCCGCGGGCGGTTCCGTTGCGACACCGGAAATCATCGGGAAAAATTCCGCAGAGACTACGTAGGGCCCGCGGGCCTCCGGTCCGGGCTTGCGCCCCCGGCACGTCTCGGCCATCCCGGCACCCATGCGCGCCGTCCCCTCCCTGCCGATCGACGCCGTCCTCGGCGACCTCGCCACCGCCCTGGCGGAGCCCGCGGGCCGGCCCAACGCGGTGCTGGTGGCCCCGCCCGGCGCCGGCAAGACCACCCGGGTGCCCCTCGCCCTCCTGGAGGCGTCCTGGCGTGGCGACCGCCGGATCATCCTCCTGGAGCCGCGCCGCCTCGCCGCCCGGGCGGCGGCCGAGCGCATGGCCGCGACCCTGGGAGAGGCGGTCGGCGAGACGGTGGGCCTCCGGGTGCGCCTCGGCTCCAAGATCTCGGCCCGCACGCGGATCGAGGTCGTCACCGAGGGCGTGTTCGCCCGCATGATCCTCGACGATCCCGAGCTCGACGGGATCGCCGCGGTTCTCTTCGACGAGTTCCACGAGCGCTCCCTCGACGCCGATCTCGGCCTGGCCCTCGCACTCGACGCGCAAGGGGCGTTGCGCGAGGACCTGCGCCTCCTGGCGATGTCGGCGACGATCGACGGCGCCCGGGTCGCCGCGCTGATGGGCGACGCGCCGGTGATCGTCTCGGAGGGCCGGGCCTTCCCGGTCGAGACCCGCCATCTCGACCGCGACCCGCGCGAGCGCATCGAGGACGCGGTGACCGACGCGGTGATGCGGGCGCTCCGGGCCGAGCCCGGCTCGGTCCTCGCCTTCCTGCCGGGCCAGTCCGAGATCCGCCGCACCGAGGAGCGCCTGCGCGAGCGCCTCGCCGACGTCGCGGATGTCGACCTCGCCCCGCTCTACGGCGCCCTCGACCGGGCCGAGCAGGACCGGGCGGTGCGGCCGAGCCCGGCGGGGCGCCGCAAGGTGGTGCTCGCCACCTCCATCGCCGAGACCTCGCTCACCATCGAGGGGGTGCGGGTGGTGGTCGATTCAGGGCTCGCCCGGGTGCCGGTCTACGAGCCGGATCTCGGGCTGACCCGCCTCGTCACCCAGCGCGCCTCCCGCGCCTCGGTCGACCAGCGCCGGGGCCGCGCCGGCCGCACGCAACCCGGTGTCTGCTACCGGCTGTGGGCCGAGGCGGCGACGGGGGCGCTGGAGCCCTTCACCCGGCCCGAGATCCTGGCCGCCGACCTCGCCGGGCTGGTGCTCGACTGCGCCGCCTGGGGTGTGGCCGACCCGACGACCCTGCCCTTCCTCGATCCGCCGCCGGCTCCGGCGCTGGCCGAGGCCCGCGCGCTGCTCGCCGGCCTCGACGCCCTCGACGGCGACGGCCGCCTGACCGCGGCCGGCCGGGCTTTGCGCGCCCTCCCCCTGCCGCCGCGCCTCGCCCGCATGGTGGTGAGCGCGGCCGAGCGCAGCCGCGCGGCGGCGCGGGACGCCGCCGACCTCGCCGCCGTCCTGGCCGAGCGCGGCCTCGGCGGCGATCCGGTGGACCTGACCGAGCGGGTCGAGCGCTATCGCCGCGACCGCTCGGGCCGGGCCGAGGACATGCGCCGCCTCGCCGCCGGCTGGGCGAAACTGGCGACGGGCATGATGGCGAGGGGCATGGTCGCGCCGGCGGGGGCTGAGGCGCTCGAGACCGGCACGCTGCTCGCGCTCGCCTACCCGGACCGGATCGCCCGGGCCCGCGGCCGGCCCGGCGAGTACGTCCTCGCCAACGGCCGCGGCGCCGCCCTCGACCCCGCCGCCGGCCTTGCCCGCGAGCCGTTCCTGGCGGTGGCCGAGATCGTCGGCAAGGCCTCGGCCGCGCGCATCCTGGCCGCCGCGCCGATCGCGCTCCCGGCCATCGAGGCGCTTTTTTCCGACCGGATCGAGGCCCGCACCCGGGTCGAGTTCGATCCCGAGGCGCGGGCCCTGCGCGCCCGGGCGCAGCGCCGCCTCGGCGCCGTCGCGCTCGCCGAGCGGATCCTGCCGGTTCCGCCCGACGCGGACAGCGCCGCGATCCTGGCCCGCGGCCTCGCCTCGCTCGGGATCGGCGCCCTGCCCTGGTCGAAGGCGGCGCAGCAATGGCGCGAGCGGGTGATGTTCCTCCGCCAGGCCGAGGGCGAGCCCTGGCCCGACCTGTCGGATGCCCACCTCGCCGAGACCCTGCCCGACTGGCTCGGGCCCCACCTCGCGGGCCTCACCCGCCTCGACGAGATCGGCGCCGACCGGCTCTCGGACGCCCTGCACGATCTCGTGCCGTGGTCCCTGCGCGCCCGGCTCGACGCCGAGGCGCCGACCCATCTCGAGGTGCCGACGGGCTCGCGCATCCCGGTCGACTACGCGGCCGAGGGCGGGCCGGCTTTGGCGGTCCGGGTGCAGGAGCTGTTCGGCCTCACCCGCCACCCGACCATCGGCGGCGGACGCGTGCCGCTCGTGCTGCACCTGCTCTCGCCGGCCCAGCGCCCGATCCAGATCACCCGCGACCTGCCGGGCTTCTGGCGCGGCTCCTGGGCGGCGGTGCGCGCCGACATGCGCGGCCAGTATCCCCGCCATCCCTGGCCCGAGGACCCGACCACCGCCCCGCCGACCCGGCGGGCGAAGCCGCGGGGGACGTGAGGCGGCGGATCTGGTCTGCCAACCGCGGCAGACGCTTCGCGCCCCGCCGACGGTCGCCGGTCTCCCCATGGGTCCCCGACCCACAGGTAGCAGGGCCTCCGCGGCTACAATCCGGGAAAGGAAATCGCAGCGATTTTGTGAGACTCAGGGGGACGCCCGTAGAAGACCGCGTGATGCTGCCCGACGATCTCGATCTCGACATCCTCGCCGCCGACTGGGTCTGGGAGACCGACGCGGGCTTGCGGCTGACGGGGGTGCGCGGACGCTACGCGGCGCTGACCGGCGCGGCGGAGCCGCTCGGGCGCCCCTGGCCTGGGCTCGACCCTTGGCCGGGGTTCGACGGCGATCCGGAGGACGACGCGCCGCTCCGCAGCCCGATCCCGTTCCGGGACGTGATCCGGCCGCACCGGCACCGGGACGGCCGGACCCGCTGGTTCCGGTTCGGCGGGGCGCCGCTGCTCGCCGCGGACGGGACCGTCACCGGGTGGCGTGGGATCGGCGCCGAGCTGTCCGGGCCGGCGGCGGCTGAGTGTGAGCAAACGCGACGCCTGGAAGAGCAGTCGCGACGCCTGGAAGAGCAAGCGCGGCGTCTCGACGAGCAAGCGCGACGCTTCGAGGCGGTGGTGGCGAACCTGCCCCTCGGCGTCAGCCTGTTCGATGCCGACCTGCGGCTCGTCGCCCACAACGACCGGCTCCGCGACATCTTCGGGCTGCCGCAGGAGCTGCTGCGCCCCGGCACGCCGCTGGAGTGCATGATCCGCACCAGCGCCGGCGCGGGCAACTACCCGCATCTGAATCCCGACGAGGCCTGGGACTACGTGTCGGCGCGCATCGCGCAGCGGGTCCGGCTCCAGCGCGAGCGGCACCTGCCGGACGGCGTACTGCTCAAGACCACGATCGCGCCGCTGCCGGATGGCGGCACCCTCGTGGTGCACGAGGACGCGACCGACCGGGCGCGGGCCGATGCGCGCCTGGCCGAGCAGAACCGCTGGCTCGACCACGCCCTCACCCATATGTCGCACGGCCTCGTCCTGTTCGACGCCGATCACCGGATCACGGTGGTCAACCGTCAGTTCCTCGACCTCTACGGCCTGTCGCCCGAGACGGTGCTTCCGGGCATCACCGCCGAGGAGCTGATCCACCGCCGCACCGAGGCCGGCAACTTCCCGGGCCTGCGGCCAGAGGAGGCCTGGCTCCAGGTCAGCGAGCGGCTGGCCACCCGCGCCCGCTACCGGCTCGACCAGACGCTGACCGACGGGCGCGTCATCGCCGTCACCTACGCGCCGACCCCGGAGGGCGGCTTCGTGACGGTGCACGAGGACGTCACCGCCGCCAAGCGCGCCGAGGCGCAGATCGTCCACATGGCGCGCCACGACGCGCTGACCGGCCTGCCCAACCGCGCCCTGCTGCACGAGGGCCTGGCCGAGGCGCTGGCGCAGGCGCCGGGCTCGGGCGGCGCCACGGCGGTGCTGTGCCTCGACCTCGACCGGTTCAAGACCGTCAACGACACCCTCGGCCACGCCGTCGGCGACAAGCTGCTGCGCGAGGTGACCGCCCGGCTCGCCGCCGCGATCCGCGACGAGGCCGGCCTCGCGACCCTGGCCCGCCTCGGCGGCGACGAGTTCGCGCTGGTCCTGCGGCCGACCTCGCGCTTCCGCGCCGGGCGCCTCGCCGGCCGGCTGATCGAGGCGGTCGGGCGCGACTACGAGATCGACGGCCAGCGCGTCGCGGTCGGCCTCAGCGTCGGGATCGCGCTCACCCCGACCGACGGGCAGGATCCCGAGGGCCTGCTGCGGGCCGCCGACATGGCGCTCTACCGCGCGAAGGCCGAAGGGAGAAGCGTCCACCGTTTCTTCGAGCCCGCGATGGACGCGGCGATCCAGACCCGGCGCAGCGTCGAGCTCGACCTGCGGGCGGCGCTGGCCGAGCAGCAATTCGCCCTGGCGTTCCAGCCGTTCCTCGACCTCGCGACCAACCGGATCGCCGGGTTCGAGGCGCTGGTGCGCTGGCACCACCCGGTCCGCGGCGTGGTCAGCCCCGCCGCCTTCGTGCCGATCGCCGAGGAGACCGGCATGATCGTGCCGCTCGGCGAGTGGGTCCTGCGCCAGGCCTGCCGCGAGGCGGCGCGCTGGCCGGCAAGCCTCCGGGTCTCGGTCAACCTCTCGCCGGTGCAGTTCCGCAGCGGCGACATCGACGCCACCGTGATCGCGGCCCTGCGCGACGCGGGGCTCGATCCCCACCGGCTCGAACTCGAGATCACCGAGGGCGTGCTGCTGCAGGACAACGCCTCGACCCTCGCCATCCTGCACCGCCTGAAACGGCTCGGCGTGCGGATCGCCATGGACGATTTCGGCACCGGCTACTCGTCGCTCGGCTACCTGCGGGCTTTCCCGTTCGACAAGATCAAGATCGACCGCGCCTTCGTGGCCGACCTCGCGGTGCGGCCCGACGCACTCGCCATCGTGCGGGCGGTGACGACGCTCGCCGACAGCCTCGACATGACCACGACCGCCGAAGGCGTCGAGACCGAGGAGCAACTGGCGCATCTGCGCGAGGCCGGCTGCACCGAGGTGCAGGGCTACCTCATCAGCCGGCCGGTCCCGTCGGAGGCGGTAGCGCCGATGCTGACGGAGGACGGGATCGTTCAGCCCTCCCCGACGGCTTTCTCGCCCTCAGGGTCAGCCCGGGGCCGCGAAGCGGAGCCCGGGATCCAGAGCCGCCGACGGTGACGAACAAGGCGAATCGCGCTCCGACTCGCTCTCTGCCACCTGCGTGTCTGGATCCCGGGCTCCGCTGCGCGGCCCCGGGATGACCAGGAGGGGTTCGGAAGCGTCGAGACGAACCGGGCCGGGTTCGTCCCTCAGTGCCGCAGGCCCGGCGCCTCGCGCCCGGTCTTCTCGACGTATTCCGAATACCCGCCGCCATAAAGATGGATGCCGTCCGGCGTCAGCTCCAGCACCCGGTTCGACAGGGCGGCAAGGAAGTGCCGGTCGTGCGAGACGAACAGCATCGTGCCCTCGTACTGGGCGAGCGCGGCGATCAGCATGTCCTTGGTGCCGACGTCGAGGTGGTTGGTCGGCTCGTCGAGGACGAGGAAGTTCGGCGGATCGTAGAGCATGCGGGCCATGGCGAGCCGCGCCTTCTCGCCGCCCGAGAGCACCCGGCAGCGCTTCTCGACGTCGTCGCCCGAGAAGCCGAAGCAGCCGGCCAGCGTCCGCAGCGAGCCCTGGCCGGCCTGCGGAAACGAGTCCTCCAGGAACTCGAACACCGTGCGCTCGCCGTCGAGGATGTCCATCGCGTGCTGGGCGAAGTAGCCGAGCTTGACGCTGGCCCCGATCGTGACGGAGCCGGCATCCGGCGCCGTGGTGCCGGTGGCGAGCTTGAGCAGCGTCGACTTGCCGGCGCCGTTGACGCCCATCACGCACCAGCGCTCCTTCCGGCGGATGCCGAAATCGAGCCCGTCATAGATCGTGCGGCTGCCGTAGCTCTTGCGCACCGATTTCAGGCTGATCACGTCGTCGCCCGAGCGCGGCGCGGCCGGGAAGTCGAAGGCCACGCTCTGGCGGCGGCGCGGCGGCTCGACGCGCTCGATCTTGTCGAGCTTCTTCACCCGGCTCTGCACCTGGGCGGCGTGCGAGGCGCGCGCCTTGAATCGCTCGATGAACTTGATCTCCTTCGCCAGCATCGCCTGCTGACGCTCGAACTGCGCCTGCTGCTGCGCCTCGTTCTGCGCCCGCTGCTGCTCGTAGAAGGCGTAATCGCCCGAATAGGTCGTGAGCGAGCCGGCGTCGATCTCGATGATCTTGCCGACGATCCGGTTCATGAAGGCCCGGTCGTGCGAGGTCATCAGCAGCGCGCCGTCGAAGCCCCGGAGGAAGTCCTCGAGCCAGATCAAGCTCTCAATGTCGAGGTGGTTGCTCGGCTCGTCGAGCAGCATCACGTCGGGGTTCATCAGGAGGATGCGGGCGAGCGCGACGCGCATCTTCCAGCCGCCCGACAGGACGCCAACATCGCCCTCGATCATCTCGGGGGAGAAGCTCAGGCCTGCCAGCACCTCATGCGCCCGGCCCTCGAGCGCATAGCCGCCCAGTTCCTCGAACCGCCCCTGCACCTCGCCGTAGCGCTCGACCAGCGCCTCCATCTCGTCGGCCCGGTCGGGATCGGCGAGCGCCGTCTCGATCTCGCGCAGCTCGGTCGCGATCTCGCTCACGGGGCCGGCGCCGTCCATCACCTCGGACAGGACGGAGCGGCCGGCCATCTCGCCGACATCCTGGCTGAAATAGCCGATCGTGATGCCGCGGTCGCTCGAGACCTGGCCCTCGTCGGGCTGCTCCTCTCCGGTGATCATCCGGAACAGGGTCGTCTTGCCGGCGCCGTTGGGGCCGACGAGCCCGACCTTCTCGCCGCGCTGCAACGCCGCCGAGGCCTCGATGAAGAGGAGCTGGTTGCCGTTCTGCTTGGCGATCTTGTCGAGGCGGATCATGGGAGGCCGGTGTCCGAGATGGAGGGCGCGGCGGATGGCGCGCGAGGTCGAGGAAGATCTGCCACGGCTTCGTGGCGGAGGGGTGTCAGGCGGGCGTCACGATCGGCGCGAACGGGTTTTCGCTGTCTTTCCCACCCGCGACCTCATCCTGAGGTGCCCACGCAGTGGGCCTCGAAGGAGGCCTCCAGAAGCCGCGATGATCTCTGGAGGCCTCCTTCGAGGCCCACTGCGTGGGCACCTCAGGATGAGGTCGTGGGTGGGTGTGGGATGTGGAGCCTGCGCTCAGCCCCGCGTCCCGCCCCGCCCGTCGACCACGTCGGTGGCGGCCCGGAAGGCGGCGTCGGCGTCGAGCGCCGTGGTGTCGAGCACCACCGCATCCTCCGCCACCCGCAAGGGGGCCGCGTCGCGGTCGGCGTCGCGGGCGTCGCGTCGCAGGATGTCGGCCAGCACCGCCTCGTACGAAATCGGATCGCCGCGGCCGTCGAGCTCGCGGTGGCGGCGCCGGGCGCGCTCCTCCGCCGAGGCGGTCACGAACAGCTTCACGGCGGCGTCCGGGCAGACCACCGTGCCGATGTCGCGCCCGTCGAGCACGGCGCCCTCGGCCGAGCCGGCGAAGCGGCGCTGCCAGTCGAGGAGCGCGGCGCGCACCGCCGGCTGCGCCGAGACGATCGAGGCCGCCTCGCCCATGGCGCTGCCGCGCAGGCGCGGATCGGCGAGGAAGGCCGGCTGGAGCGCCCGCGCCGCGGCGGCGGCCGCGGCCGCGTCGGCGAGGTCCCGCTCCGCGTCGAGGAGCGTCAGCGCCACCGCCCGGTAGAGCAGGCCGGTATCGAGGTGGGGCAGGCGGTAATGCTGCGCCAGGCGCTTGGCCAGCGTCCCCTTGCCGGAGGCCGCCGGCCCGTCGATCGCGATGATCATCGGCGCCCTCATGCGTCGAGGCCTGCGCCGAGCGCCCGCATGTCGGCGAGGAAGGCGGGGTAGCTCGTCGCGATCATCGCGCCGTCGTCGACCGTCACCGGCTGGCGGGCGACCATGCCCAGCACCAGGAACGCCATGGCGATGCGGTGGTCGAGATGGGTCTCGACGGTGCCGCCGCCCTGCGGGGCCGCGCCGTCGCCGTGGACGACCAGGTCGTCGCCCTCGACGACGTGGGAGACGCCGTTGACCTTCAGCCCTGCCGCCACCGCGGCGAGGCGGTCGGATTCCTTGACCCGCAGCTCGTGCAGGCCCTGCATGCGGGTCGTGCCGTGCGCGCAGGACGCCGCCACCGCGAGCACCGGGTACTCGTCGATCATCGCCGGCGCCCGCTCGGGCGGCACCGTCACGCCCGTGAGCCGGCTATGGCGTACCCGCAGGTCGGCGACGGTCTCGCCGCCCTCCTCGCGCTCGTTCAGCCGCTCAATGTCGCCGCCCATCTCCAGGAGCGTGGTGAGGAGGCCGGTGCGCAAGGGATTCATCATCACCCCCTCGATCACCACCTCGGAGCCCGGCACCACGAGCCCGGCGACGAGCGCGAAGGCGGCCGAGGACGGATCGGCCGGCACCACCACGTCGGTGGCCGTCAGGGTCGGCTGGCCGGTGAGCGCGATGCGCCGGCCGTGGCCGCCGGGGCCGATCGCCTCGACCTCGACATGCGCACCGAACAGGCGCAGCATCCGCTCGGTATGGTCGCGGGTCGCGGCGGCCTCGACCACCGTGGTGACGCCGGGGGCGTTGAGGCCGGCGAGCAGCACCGCCGACTTCACCTGCGCCGAGGCAACCGGGCTCTCATAGGTGATCGGTACCGCCTCGCGCGGGCCGCGCAGGGTCAGCGGCACCCGGCCGCCCTCGGCCTGCTCCACCACGGTCACGCCCATCTGTATCAGCGGATCGAGGATCCGCCGCATCGGCCGCTTGCGGAGCGAGGCGTCGCCGTCGAAGGTTGCGGTGACCGGATGGCCGGCGACGACGCCCATCATCAGCCGCGAGCCGGTGCCGGCATTGCCGAAATCGAGCACGCCTTCCGGATCCGACAGGCCGCCAACGCCGACGCCGCGCACCCGCCAGCGTCCCTCGCCGTCGCGGTCGATCCCGGCGCCGAGCGCCTTCGCGGCGGCGGCGGTGCGCAGCACGTCGTCGCCCTCGAGCAGGCCCTCGATCCGGGTCTCGCCGAGGCTGAGGAGTCCCAGGATCATCGCCCGGTGCGAGATCGACTTGTCGCCGGGCGGCCGCAGCCGGCCCCGCAGGGCCGTCCCGGCCTGGGCGGTGATTGGGGACGGAGTGGAATCGTGCGACACGGGCAGACGGCCTGGTTCTCGAGAATCGCGGAAAGAAGCGCGGGAAAACGGCCGGGTCGTTACCACGCGGGCAGCGCCGCGTCATCCGCCGGCCCCCCAGCTATTTGACAGCGCTGGCGGGCGCGACTAACCGGACCCACTCTTATCAGACATCGACAGGAACGTGACGACCGTGGCCAGACCGGAACTCGGCTTGAAGCGCCAGTGCATGAGCTGCGGCGCGAAGTTCTACGACCTCAGCAGGGACCCTGCCGTGTGCCCGAAATGCGGCACCGTCTATCAGGTCGCCGCCCTCTCCGGCACCCGCGTCCCCGCCCCGGCCATCGCGAACCGCGCCCCGCGCGAGGAAGAGACCGAGGAGGAGGCCGGCGCCCCCGAGATGGTCTCCCTCGACGAGGTCGAAGCCGCCGAGGGCGGTGACGACGTGTCGGTCGACGACGATGCCGATGTGGCCGATGCCGGCGGCGACGACGACACCTTCCTGGAGGAGGACGAGGAGAGCGGCGACGACGTCTCCGATCTCATCGACGGCGACATCGAGAACGACGAGGAATCCTGATTTTTTCTGTGCGTCGGGCGACGGTGGCGCGGCCCGCCTTCGCCCAACGCGTTGGCCTCTCTGTGGAATTCGCGACGGTCACGAAAACTTCGCGAAGACCCGCCCCGAGGGCTTGTGTCCGGCGCCGCACCCCCCTATACCGCCGCTCACCGACGGCGACCCCGCAAGGGGGCGCCGCACCGGTTCCGGGACGGATCCCATACGTCCTGCAGCGTGGGGCTTTAGCTCAGCTGGGAGAGCGCCTGCATGGCATGCAGGAGGTCAGCGGTTCGATCCCGCTAAGCTCCACCAAATCACTTCAGGTTCGCCTGACGTGATCCGGTCGCGATCTGCGATCGACTGACGACGAGACCCGCCGGCGTACCCAGCGCCGCGGTTGACGGATGGGGCTTTAGCTCAGCTGGGAGAGCGCCTGCATGGCATGCAGGAGGTCAGCGGTTCGATCCC
>NZ_JBEXZS010000015.1:0-11057 GCF_040593685.1 Methylobacterium sp. EM32
ACTCAGATCACGCCCTGGCGCGGGGTGGAGCAGCCCGGTAGCTCGTCAGGCTCATAACCTGAAGGTCACAGGTTCAAATCCTGTCCCCGCAACCAAGACGACGAGAAAGCCCGCCGGCGAAAGCCGGCGGGCTTTCTCGCGTTCAGGACAGTGACAGCCGCACGCGGCGGTTCTGCTTGCCCTTCTTCTCGATCGCCGTGACCGTAGCGGTGCCGATCTCACCTGTCCGGGCGACATGGGTGCCGCCGCAGGGCTGGAGGTCAAGGCCCTCGATCGCTACCAGCCGCACCCGGCCGCTACCGATCGGCGGCTTCACCGACATCGTCTTGACGAGGCCGGGATTGGCCAAAAGCTCCTCATCGCTGATCCAGCGCGTCGTCACCGCGGCGTCCTGCGCAATCATCTCCCGCAGCCGCGCCGTCACCGCCTCTTTGTCGAGGCCGGCATCCGGGATGTCGAAGTCGAGCCGACCCTCGCCGTCGCCGATCGAACCGCCGGTGACCGGGTAGGGGAGGGCAACCGAGAGCAGGTGCAGGGCCGTGTGCACCCGCATGCGGGCGTGGCGCAGGGGCCAATCGAGGACGAGGCGCACGGCCTTACCCGGCGCCGGCAGGGCCGTGCCCGGGGCGACGCGGTGCAGGATCGTGCTCTTGTCGGGACCGTAGACGGTATCGAGAACCGCGATCGCGGTGCCATCCGCCCGCACCACGTGGCCGCGGTCGCCGGGCTGGCCGCCGCCCTGGGCGTAGAACAGGGTCCGGTCGAGAACGAGACCGGATTCGTCCGCCGTGACGATGCGAGCCTCTGTCTCGCGGAGATAGGCGTCGTCGCGGAAGAGGAGGTCTGTGGGCATGGGGGCCTTACCAAGCTCTGAGGCAGGGAGCGCGACACTGGCCCGCCGCCGCGCCGCCGTCGAGGTTTTGGTAAACGTTAACCATCTCGGTTAGCGAAGCCGCAGGAGAGCCGGGCCTATCCTCCGGATCAGTTCCGCGTCCGAGCCCGCGATGATCGCCACCCCGACCTTCCCGGACCTCTCGGCCCTCGTGGTCGACGAGAGCCTCTATATCCGCCGCATCGTGCGCGACATGCTGATGCGCGTCGGCATCAAGCGCCTGCTCGAGGCGCCGGACGGCGCCGAGGCGCTGGGCGTGCTCGCCGAGAGCAAGCCCGACCTCGTCGTGCTCGACTGGGACCTGGCGATCCTCTCGGGCGAAGAGTTCATCCGCCTCGCGCGCACCCCAGCGACCTCGCCGGCGCCGACCGTGCCGATCATCCTGATGCTGGCCCAGCCGCGCCGCAACGTGGTCGACCGGGCGATCAATCTCGGCGTCAACGAGATCATCGCCAAGCCGTTCTCGCCCAAGACCCTGTGGTCGCGCCTCGACGAGGTGATCAACCGGCCGCGGCCGTTCTCGCAGGTCAAGAGCCTGCTGCGGCCGCAGCCGCGCCTCGCCGGGGCAGCCGCCGTCAAGGGCATGCTCTGAGGCTGCGCCGCGATTTAATCCGCGAGTCTAAAGTCTTATCTTCTCCGCGGTAATCCTGCTTTCGGCCGGCTCGACCTTTGTCCAGTATCCCGTCCCAAACCGGGCGCTCCCGCCGTCCGGACGGATCAGGGAGAGAAGCATGCTCACGCGCCTCGCCGCAATCGCCGCAATCATGGCGGCCATGGCCGGCCCGGCCGCCGCCCAGGACGTCGTGCGTCTCGGCAATCTGAAATTCGCCCATTACGGTGCGATCTCCTACATGAAGGAGATCGCCGCGAAGTATAACCTGAAGATCGACGAGAAGCAGTTCGCCAAGGGCGCCGATATCTACCCGGCGATGGCGGTCGACCAGATCGACATCGCGGCCTCGGGCGCCGACGGCGCGGTGGCGGCGCGGGGCAACGGCGTGAAGCTCCTGGTGGTGGCGGGCTTCGCCAATGGCGGCGTGCGCATCCTCGGCCGGCCCGATCTCGGCGCCAAGACGCTGGCCGACGTGAAGGGCAAGAAGGTCGCGGTGGTGCGCGGCGGCACCCAGGATCTGATGCTGCTGGCCGAACTGGAGAAGAACGGCCTGACCTGGTCCGAGCGGGCGGGCAAGGACGTGCAGCTCGTCTACTTCAACAACTACGCCGACCTCAACCAGGCGCTGGCCCAGAAATACGTCGACGTGATCTGCCAGAGCGAGCCGCAATCGACGCAGGCCATCTCCAACGGCTGGGGCTACGAGATCGTCAAGCCCTATGACACCCCGGTCGGCGTGCCCTACCGCCCGCTGGTCATGACCGAGAAGATGTACACCGAGAAGCCGGAAGTCGCCGCCCGGGTGCTGAAGCTGTTCGTCGAGGCGACCAAGACCTTCATCGAGAAGCCGGATCTGGCGGAAAAGTACGTCCGTGAGCAGGTCTTCAAGGGCCAGCTCAGTAGCAAGGATTTCCGCGATGCGATGGAGAACGCGGATTACACCTACGACATGCCGGCCGGCCACATGCAGGTCACGGCGGATCTGATGCACAAGTACGGCCTCGGCAAGATGGTCAATCCGCCGAAGGGCGACGCCGAGTGGGTCAAGCTCGACCTGCTCGAGAAGGCGAAGGCCGAGCTCGGCGCCAAATCGACCACGAAGACGAACTGAGTTCCGCATCGTGACCCGCCTCTCCGCCTTCCGCGGCGCGCTGCTGCCGGTCGGGCTCCTGATCCTGTGGGAGCTCGCGAGCCGGGCCGGCCTGTTCTCCGCCGTGGTGCTGCCGCCGCCGAGCGCGGTGGCCGCGCGCTGGTTCGCCAACCTGATCCCGGCCCTGCCCTACGATCCGGCGAGCCAGAGCTACGCCGCCTGGCTGGTCTCGGGCGAGCTGCCGCACGACGCGGTGGCGAGCCTCGGCCGTGTGATCGCGGGCTTCGCCATCGGCGTCGGCCTAGCGCTCCCGGTCGGCCTGCTGATGGGCACGAGCGACCGGCTCTACGGCCTCGTCAATCCGTTGTTGCAGATCCTGCGGCCGATCCCGCCGATCGCCTACATCCCGCTCGCCATCGTGTGGTTCGGCCTCGGCAACCCGCCGGCCCTGTTCCTGATCGCGCTCGGCACCTTCTTCCCGGTCCTCGTCAACACGGTGGCGGGGGTGCGACAGGTCGATTCGATCTATATCCGCGCGGCGCGCAACCTCGGGGCCAATTCCTGGACGATGTTCCGGCGGGTGATCCTGCCGGCGGCGAGCCCCTTCGTGCTCGCCGGCATGCGCATCGGCATCGGCACCGCCTTCATCGTGGTGATCGTCGCCGAGATGATCGCGGTGTCGGACGGGCTCGGCTACCGCATCCTCGAGGCGCGCGAATACATGTGGTCGGACAAGATCATCGGCGGCATGCTGACGATCGGCATCCTCGGCCTCGTCATCGACGGCGCGATGTCGCGCCTCAACGACCACCTGCTGCGCTGGCACCGCGGCCTGGAGCGCTGACCCCATGACCGCACCGCTCCGCAAGCCCGAGCCCGTCCCCCGCGCCGCGCCGGGCGCCGCCGAAATCGCGATCGACCACGCCTCGAAGGTGTTCGGCACCGGCGAGGGCGCCGTGGTGGCGCTCGAGGACGTCACCGCCGCGATCCCGAGCGGGCAGTTCGTCTGCTTGCTCGGGCCGTCGGGCTGCGGCAAGTCCACCCTGCTCAACGCCATCGCGGGATTCTCGCCCCTCACGACGGGCGAGATCCGGATGGCGGGTCGTCCGGTCGTCGATCCAGGCCCCGACCGGGGCATGGTCTTCCAGGAATACGCCCTGTTTCCCTGGATGACGGTGGAGCAGAACATCCGCTTCGGCCTCGACATCAAGGGCGTGGCGCGGGGGGAGGCCGACGCGGTCGTCGCCCGCATCGCCGACAAGCTCGGCCTGTCGGACTTCCTCGGCCGCTTCCCCAAGGACTTGTCCGGCGGCATGCGCCAGCGCGTCGCCATCGCCCGCATCCTGGCCCTCGACCCGCCGGTGATGCTGATGGACGAGCCGTTCGGCGCCCTCGACGCGCTGACCCGGCGCACGCTCCAGGACGAGTTGCTGCGGATCTGGGCCGAGTACCGCAAGACGATCGTGTTCGTGACTCACTCGATCGAGGAGGCAATCTACCTCGCCGACCGCATCGTCGTGCTCACCTACCGCCCGGGCCGGATGAAGCGCGACTTGATCGTGCCGCTCGCCCGTCCCCGCGATACGGCCTCGGCCGAGTTCAACGCGCTGAAGCGCGAACTCGCCGGGCTGGTGATGGAGGAGCAGCAGCGCTTCACCCAGGCCGAGCTGCACGGGTCGGCGGTCGATTGACAGCAATTCGTTGGCGGGCCTCGGGATTGACCCGGTGACGGGGCGGCCGCCGCGGCACGATCGCGGCTTTGCGTTCCGCCCGGAGCCACGTAAGCTCCCCATCATGTGATGGAATATTCCGGCCCGCGAGGGTGCGGATGTGAGGGATATCGGCACAGCCGATGAGGGATGAGACGGCCGTCTCCGTGCCGGCGCGCGCCGCGGAGTACGCCGAGACAGCGCGCGCGACCGCGCCTCCGCCGCACCCGGCGGGGGATGATCCTCCACGTCGCCCGGACCGGCGCGCCTACGCGGCGCTCGATCTCGGCACCAACAATTGCCGGCTCCTGATCGCCGAGCCGGCGCCCTACGGGTTCCGGGTGATCGATGCCTTCTCGCGCATCGTGCGCCTCGGCGAGGGACTGGGCAGCACCGATCGCCTGAGCGACGACGCCATCGAGCGCACGGTCGATGCGCTGGCGGTCTGCCTCGGCAAGATGCGCTCCCGCGGGGTGGTGCGGGCGAAGTCGATCGCTACCGCGGCCTGCCGGCTCGCGGTGAACGGCCCGGCCTTCGTCGACCGGGTGCACCGCGAGGTCGGCCTCGACCTCGAGGTGGTGGACCGGCGCACCGAGGCCTATCTGGCGGTCACCGGCTGCGCGGCGCTCGCCGACCGGCACGCCGAATCGGTGGTGATCTTCGACATCGGCGGTGGCTCGACCGAGATCATCTGGCTCGACGGCTCGGCCGCGCTCGCCCGCAGCGCCGATCCCACCTTGCGCATCCGCGCCTGGGATTCGCTTCCCGTCGGGGTCGTCACCCTGGCCGAGCGCTACGGCGGGGCCGACGTGACCCGCCCGGTCTTCGAGGGCATGGTCGAGGAGGTCGCCGACCGCCTGACCAAGTTCGCGCTGATCGCGGGCGCGGCGGCGCATGCGCCGAACTTCCACCTGCTCGGCACCTCCGGCACGGTGACGACGCTCGCCGCCACGCATCTGCGCCTGCCGCGCTACGACCGGCGGCGGATCGACGGGCTGTGGATGCGCGACCGCGAGGTGACCGACGCCATCGACGGCCTGCTGGCGACGCGGCTGTCGGACCGGGCACAGAACCCCTGCATCGGCCGCGACCGCGCCGATCTGGTGCTGGCCGGCTGCGCCATCCTGGAGGCGATCCGCCGCGCCTTCCCGTCCGAGCGCCTGCGCATCGCCGATCGCGGCCTGCGCGAGGGGCTTCTCATGAACATGATGCGCGAGGACGGGGTCTGGCGCCGGGGCGTGCGGCCGGGCTGACACGGCGTTCCGGGCTTGCGCATGTCGGCCCGGGGCGTCATCTGCCTTGCAAGATTTCGATCATCGAAGGTCAAGGCATATGAGCGATCGTCGCGGCGGCGGCGTCCGGGGCGACCTGAAGCAGCGGGTGAAGACCGCGCGCGGGCGCACGGTCTCCTCCAAGATCTGGTTGGAGCGCCAGCTCAACGACCCCTACGTGGCCCGCGCCAAGCGCGAGGGCTACCGCTCGCGGGCCGCCTTCAAGCTCATGGAGATCGACGATCGCTTCCGGCTGCTCAAGCCCGGCCAGCGGGTGGTCGATCTCGGCGCGGCGCCCGGCGGCTGGTCGCAGGTAGCGGCGGCGAAGGTCGGCAGCCATCCCGGTGCGCCGACGCCGCGCGGCCGGGTGGTCGGCATCGACCTCCTCGAGATCGAGCCGATGCCGGGCGTCGACTTCGTCACCCTCGACTTCCTCGATCCGACCGCGCCGGGGCTGCTGACCGAGATGCTGGGCGGGCCGGCGGATGTCGTGATGTCGGACATGGCCGCCAACGCCACCGGCCACAAGAAGACCGACCACCTGCGCATCATGGGGCTGGCCGAGACGGCGCTCGCGTTTGCCCGCGAGATCCTGGCGCCGGGGGGCACCTATCTCGCCAAGGTGCTCCAGGGCGGCACCGAGGGCGGCCTCCTCGCCGACCTGAAGCGCGACTTTTCCGCCGTGCGTCACGTCAAGCCGGCGGCGAGCCGGGCGGATTCGAGCGAGCTCTACGTGCTGGCGATCGGGTATCGCGGGGCCGAGGCGACGGACGGGCCGTATCGCGAGACCGATGACGGCGACGAGGAGGACGAGGCGGGCTGGCGGCCGTGACGCCGGCGGCAGCGATCGATCGCGCCCGGGCTCTCCTCCTGGCAGAGGGCTATTCGGAGATCGGGCGGGGGACGCGGGGCGAGAGCTTCTACTTCGGCCTCGCCGGCGCCGAGGGGCAGGTGCGGGTGGCGAACCATGCCCGCACGCCGAAGCAGCGGTTGAAGCATCCGGAGGTGGTGGCGAGCCTCGTCGTGACGGGGCCGTTGTCGGAGATGGCGTTGCGGGAGCGCCTGAGCGCGACGCTGCGGGATTTTCGAGCACGGCAGCGATCGCCGACGACGGCAATCAGGCTACCCTGACGCGTGTCAGGTAACAGCGCTTTCCCTTTTTCATTGAGGAGCGGATCTGCGGTTCCGATCCCTATCGGTTCGACTGCGTGAGTCGCTGCTTTCATTCCGTTGCGGCCGGTCCGCATCTCGCGCTCGGCTGTACGGAAACCAAGTGTTTATCCGACATCCGAAATGGCCGGCCGGGCATGCTGACTGGATCCTGACGGGCGCTGCGTGGAGCTGCCTTCGACACAAGCGGGCGGGTGCGGCTCGGCAACACGGTCGATCCGCAATACACTCTGATCCGATCTCCGGACGTTTCCTTCCGGAGATCGGATCAAAAGCCTGCGCGGTGGAGCCTTCGGCTCCGCATACCGGAGCGAAGCCGATCTCCGCATCGCGGCAGCGATTGTGCAGCAATCGCCGAGCGATCAGGTGGAGATCGGATGAGCGCTTCGATCGCGAAGTCGATAGCGCTGACCTGAAGGAGCATACGATGGATCTCGGCCTCAAAGGGCTTCGCGCCGTTGTCACCGGCGGCACCAAGGGGATCGGCGGCGCTATCACCGACCTGCTGGCGGAGGAGGGCGCTGCCGTCGCGCTCTGCGCCCGCGCCCCGGAGGAGGTCGCCGCCAAGGTGGCGGCGCTTCGCGCCAAGGGCGTCGCCGCCACTGGCCGCGCCGTCGACGTCGCCGAGTCAGGCGCCCTCAAGACCTGGATCGCGGAGGCCGCGGAAGAGCTCGGCGGCCTCGACATCCTGGTGCCGAATGTCAGCGCGCTCGCCGTCGGGGCCGACGAGGCCGCTTGGCGCGCTGGCTTCTCGGTCGACCTCATGGGCACGGTCGCGGCGGTCGAGGCCGCGATGCCGTTCCTCGAACGCTCGAAAGCGGCCTCGATCGTCGTCATCTCGAGCGTGTCGGGCCGTGAGATCGACTTCGCGGCGGGCCCCTACGGTGCCTTCAAGGCGGCGCTGATCCACTACGCGCAGGGGCTCGCCTTCCAACTCGCGGGCAAGGCCATCCGCGCCAACACGGTGTCGCCGGGCAACACCTATTTCGAAGGCGGAGTGTGGCACCGGATCGAGGAGGGCAATCCGACCCTGTTCGCCGAGGCCCTGCGCCTCAACCCGACCGGACGGATGGCCCGACCGGAGGAGATCGCCCGCGCCGCCGTGTTCCTGGCGAGTCCGGCCGCGAGCTTCGTGACCGGCACCAACCTCGTCGTCGACGGCGCGTTGACCCGGGGCGTGCAGTTCTGAGCGTTCGCCCTTTCGCCGCATGGACAGGGCGCCATGCGCCACCTTTGCGCGAAGGGGCGCGAAGGCTACGGTGGATCCAGCGACGCCCGACGGTCCTGTGTCGAGGGGTGGGAGCCGCGGGTCTATCCGACCCTGCTCCGCCACGGTCTCGTCCTGAGAGTCTGCTCCGGGCCGGCAGACGGACCTGAAACCCTCCTCGTCATCCCGGGGCTCGACGAAGTCGAGAACCCGGGATCCATAAACGCCGACGCTCCAGGACAAAGCGGAACACGATCCGTCTCTTTCTCCGACGTCAGTGGTTATGGATCCCGGGTTCCGCTTTCGCGGCCCCGGGATGACGTGGTGGGATGTCGGCCTGTGCGCCGGATCGTCCGGTCGGCGCCTCGAGGCGAGGTCGCGGGTAGGGGCAGACAGTCGGCGTCACCGAGGCTCCGCCAGCCGGACGTCCCGCCGTCACCCCGCCCGCTTCGCCGCATCCGCCAAAAACTCCGCCACCGCCTCGACGAAGGGCTGCCCATACGCGTCCCGCTT
Source organism: Methylobacterium sp. EM32 (assembly GCF_040593685.1). Classification (NCBI taxonomy): domain Bacteria; kingdom Pseudomonadati; phylum Pseudomonadota; class Alphaproteobacteria; order Hyphomicrobiales; family Methylobacteriaceae; genus Methylobacterium; species Methylobacterium sp. EM32. The sequence continues at coordinate 8,466 of NZ_JBEXZS010000015.1, forward strand.
GCGCTCGCCCACCCCGTGGACCGAGCGCAGGGCCCAGAGGTCGACGGGCTTGGAGCGCGCCATCTCGATCAGGGTGCGGTCGGGGAAGATCATGTAGGCGGCGACGCCCTCCTGGCGGGCGAGCGTCGCGCGCAGGCCCCGCAGGTGCTGGAACAGGGCTTCGTCGGCCTCCGACAGGCCGAGCGTGTCGTCGCGGTCGGTCGCCCCGCGGCGGCGCTCCTTCGGGGCTTTCGGCTCGGGGTCGGGGCGCAGCTGCACCGGCTCGCGGCCGAACAGGATCGCCTCGCCCTTGTCGGTGAGGGACAGGCCGCCATAGCCGTCGCCGTTCTCCGCCACGGCGCCCGCCGCGAAGAGCTGGCGCAGGATCGCCCGCCAGGCCGCCACCGGCTTGTCGGAGCCGACCCCGAAGGTCTTGAGCTGGGCGTGGCCGTTGCGGCGGATCTGGTCGCTCTCCTTGCCGTGGACGAGGTCGCAGATATAGGCCGCGCCGAAGCGCTGGCCGGTGCGCACCACCGCGGACAGTACCTTTTGCGCCGCCACCGTCCCGTCGATGAGGGAGACGCCGCCACGGCACAGGTCGCAGCGGCCGCACGGCTCGCTCTGCTCGCCGAAATAGCCGAGCAGCGACTGGCGCCGGCAGGTCGCGCCCTCGCAGAGCCCGATCATCGCCTCGAGCTTGCGGCGCTCGACCCTCCGGCGGTCGTCCGGCACCTCCTTCTCGTCGATCTGGCGCCGGCGCAAAGCCATGTCGTCGAGGCCGTAGAGAGTCAGGGTATCGGCCGGCAGCCCGTCGCGGCCGGCGCGGCCGATCTCCTGGTAGTAGCTCTCGATCGTCGACGGCATGTCGGCGTGGCAGACGTAGCGCACGTCCGGCTTGTTGATGCCCATGCCGAAGGCCACCGTCGCCACCACCACGACGCCGTCCTCCTGGAGGAAGGTGTCCTGGTTGCGCATCCGGATAGTCTGGTCGAGGCCGGCATGGTAGGCGAGCGCGTTGAAGCCGTCCTGCTGCAGAATCTCGGCGATCTGCTCGGTGCGCTTGCGCGAGGAGCAGTAGATGATGCCGCTCTCAGCCTTGCGCGGGCGTAAGAAACGGGAGAGCTGGCGCGTCGGGTGCTCCTTCGGCGCGAAGGTCAGGCGGATGTTCGGTCGGTCGAAGGAATGGACGAACAGCTCCGGCTTGCGCCCGCGGGGAAACAGCCGCTCGGAGATGTCGGCCCGGGTCGCCGCGTCGGCCGTGGCGGTCAGCGCCACGGTCTGCACGTCGCCGAGCGCCTCGCGCGCGCGCGCGAGGTCGCGGTATTCGGGCCGGAAGTCGTGGCCCCATTGCGAGACGCAGTGGGCCTCGTCGACCGCGAGCCGCCGGACGCCGGCGCCCTGCAGCGCCTCGATCAACCCCTCCATCAGCAGCCGTTCGGGCGAGACGAAGAGCAGGCGCAACGACCCTGAGCGGATGCCGCGCCAGGTCTCGCGGGCGCTCGATTCCGACACCGTCGAGTTGAGGGTGCCGGCCGCGATGCCGAACCCCTCCATCTGCTTCACCTGGTCGTGCATCAGCGCGATCAGGGGCGAGACGACGACGGTCAGCGACTGCTCCACCAGGGCGGGAAGCTGGTAGGTCATCGACTTGCCCGAGCCCGTCGGCATCACCGCGAAGACGTCGCGCCCGTCGAGCACGGCGCCGATCACCTCGGCCTGGCCGGGACGGAAATCCTCGTAGCCGAAGGTCTTTCGGAGCGCGGCGCGGGCCTCGTCGAGGCGGTCTGTCATGGTGTTCGATGGCTCCGCGCGGCCTCGCGACGGGGCGCGAGGCGTGTCGATGGATCGGCGCCGGTGTCTATACAGGAACGCGCCCCCTGTCGCTCGACATCCGCGCCCGGGCGATGGACCGGCCGGCTGACACATTGGCGACGATGGCGGGCGCGAGCAAGACGGAAGCGGACGACCGGCGCGTCACACCGGCCCGGAACGGTGTCGCCCCGGCCCTACCGGCAGGGCGGGCCGCCCGGATGCCCGCAGCCGTGGCCCGGCGGCGGGGCGTGGGGGGCCGGGCGCGGCGCGGCCTGCGGATGCGGCGGCATCGGCTGGGGCCGCGGCGCCATCATCTGCGGCTGGCGCAGGGCCTGGGCCTGCTGGCGCCGCATCGCGTCCTGCATCTGCTGCTGCTGGCGCTGCATCATCTGCTGAGCCTCGACGCGCTGGCGGGCCTGCGCCTGCTGGGCCTGCATCATCTGCTGGCGCTGCATCGCCTGCTGGCGCGCCGCCTGCTCCATCCGCATCCGCTGCAAGCCGTCATCCGGTCGTGGCGCCCGGGCCGGGGCCGCCATCCTGGGCGGCTGCGCCGCCTGCTGGGGCGGCATCGCCGGCCGCGGGGCTTGCGCGGGGGCGACCATCCGCGGCGGCTGGACCGGGCGCGAGGGCACGACCGGCGGCCGTACGCCTTGAGGCTGCAAGCCCTGCGGAGCCGCTGCGGCGGCTGGTCCCTGCGGGGGGCGGGCGGCGAGGGCGGGCGCGAGGCAGGCCGCCTGCTCCGGCTCCACCGCCACCACGAGGCCGGGGTGGCTGAGCCAGCCGGCCAGGCCCTCAGCCATC
>NZ_JBEXZS010000187.1:0-1532 GCF_040593685.1 Methylobacterium sp. EM32
GGTGGGAACGCTGGGGGTTGAGGGCCATCGGGCCGGCCGTGGAGGGCTGCTTTCGATCCATTGCAGCTGCACGGTCAGATGCCCCCTACCCTTGTCTACCTGCGCATCCCGGTGGCGTTAGCCGCCGCCACGCTCTCGGGTGATAGCATGCTGAAGATTGCCCTCGTTGCGGTTGGTCTCGCCGGCTGCTCCCTCGCCCACGCCGCTGAAGAGGATCAGCCCAAAGCACGCCTGCCCAGCCTGACCGTGACATCGGCCGCCACGCGCGAGGTCGTGCCCGATACTACCACCCTTCGGCTCAGCGTCTCAGCCGAGAAACCGACGGCTGCGGCCGCTGCCGAGGAGACGGGCCGCGGCTCGCAGAGCGTGCTTGCCGAGATCAAGGCGCAGGGGATTGATCCGCGCGACATCAAGACCGCGATCACCGTCTCGCCTGTGTACGACGAGGAGCGCGGACCGCAGGGCCAAACCGTCAAACGTACACTGCGGGGCTATGTGGGGCGTAACGCTCTGACGGTGCGGCTGCACAACACCGCGCGAGCCGGTGCGCTCGCCCGCTCATTGATCGACAAAGGCGCGAACGTGTTCGAGGGCATCAGCTTCACGGTCAGTGACGAGCAGCGTCCCATGGACGAGTTGCGGGTCCAGGCGACGAAGGACGCGGTGCGGAAGGCCAAGCTCTACGCGGAGGCGGCCGGGGTGCGGCTGGGGCGCGTTCTGACCATCGAGCCGGACCCCGACAGCCTTGTGCACGGGGAGGCCGATTTGCCACGTCGCGCGGCGTTGGGGGGTGGCACCGTGACAACCGTTATCCCGGTCGAGCCGGGCGTCGAGCAGCTGGCGGCAAAGGTGAGCGTCACCTGGGAGATCTTGCCCTAAGTGGGCGTGTCCGAGCTTCCGATTCCGACCCATTGCAGACGAGCGGCCCCTTTGCCGGTAGAACGTCCTGCATGACGGAACACACGAACATCCATGTGCAGCGCGCCGATCATGTCGGCTTCGCGGTCGGCTCCCTCGACGAGGCACTTCGGTTCTGGATCGATGGGCTCGGCGCACGCCTCGTGCGGACGGGCGAGATGGGTGGTGAGTTCCTCGGTCAGGTCACCGGAGCGCATGGGGCGACGGTGCGCCTAGCGATCGTTTCGCTGGCGGATCAGACGATCGAACTCCTGGAGTATCAGGGTCAGGACCGACCAAGCGTGCCAGCCAAGCCGTTCGACCCGGGCTTCGCGCATCTGGCCCTCGTGGTCGATGACATCGACGCGCTCCTGGTGCAGATCGCCGCCTACGGCTGGAAGGCGCAAGGCACGCCGCAACCGATCGCGAGCGGTGCGCGGGCTGGAACGCGGGTGATCTACGCCGTTGGCCCTGACGGCGCGACGATCGAGTTCATGCAGCCGCCAGCTACCGCCAAGGATCACTGATCCCGCCGGGCGGGTGTCCGCTTCCCACCCTCAGCGGCCTTCCACGCGATCGAGCAGCCCGGCTCGTGGCCTGTCCCCGCTCAACCACCGGATCACCCCCGCCAGCCC
>NZ_JBEXZS010000188.1:0-18791 GCF_040593685.1 Methylobacterium sp. EM32
CGAGGCCGGCCGCCAGCACGACGATGACGAGGGCGCGGGTGATGGCCGAACCGGTCAGCATCGCGGGCAGGTATCCTCAGGACTCGGAGCGGGGCCGCCGGCGGCGGTCCTCGGCGCCATTCTACCGCGGGTTATGGCCGGCGCGAGGCACGAGCGGCCGCGCGCGGCCAAGATCCCGCCAGATGTCCACGGATTTGATGCGGACTCTTCGTTCCGCCGGGGCGCAAGTGCCGCAGGGTTACGGGGATCGTCCGCGCACCGGCAACGGCCGGCGGCACCGTCAGGCGGCGGGGGGCAGGCGCCGGACCGTGCGGATCGTCCCATCTCCCGTGCCCGGCCCGGTCCGGCCGGCGCGGATGCGGCTTTCCGCCTCCGCCAGGGGCTCGATTGCCACCGCCATGTGGTGTCCGTTGGCGTGGATCAGCCGCGTCTCGTCCAGCATCATCCCGACATGGCCGCGCCAGAACACCAGGTCGCCCCGCCGCAGGCCGGTGAGATCGGGGGCGAGCGCCACCGCCCCGCCCAGAGCCGCCTCCTGCTGGTCGCTGTCGCGCGGCGCCGGGATGCCGGCGGCGGCGAGCGCCGTCTGCACAAGCCCGGAGCAGTCGAGCCCGAGGCTGCTGCGCCCACCCCAGAGATACGGCGTGCCGAGGAAGCGCAGGGCGGTCGCGGCGACGTCCGGCTCGAAAGCCGCGACGGGCGCGAGGTGCCCGGCCCAGACGAAGCCCCCGTCGGAGAGGCGCGCGTAAGCCCCCTCCCGCGCCGCCACCGCCACGAGGGCGCCGAAGCTGAGCGCGGCGAGGACCGGGCGCTTCAGGTCGGCGGCGGGATAGAGGAAGGTGCGCAGGCCCGAGACCCGGTGGGTGGGGGGCGGACCGACCGGGCCGAGCGCCTCTTCCGGCAGGTAGCCGACATAGCCGTCGGCGGCGAGCTGCGCGAAGGCCCAGCCGTCGCGCACGTCGTAGACCGTGGCGGCCTCGCCGAGCAGGGCCTCGCTGTCGAGGGCGGCGGCCGGATCGGGCGCCCGCCGCAGGGGGGCGACGGGCAGGACGATCCGGTGCGGCCGGCCGGGCACGTAGCGCGCCGCCTCGACGCGCCCGCGCAGGCGCTCGTCGGCGAGGTCGGGCCGGGCGGGAGTCAGGCGCGGGTCGAGGCGGGGAAGGTCGGTCATGACCGCTCCACTGTCACAGGTCCGCCGGGTCCGGACAAGCCGGGTCTTGCGGCGCGGTGCGACCTTATGTCCGATATCCCCGCCGGAACGTGCGGCCGGGTCGAATTCCCCTGGCCGCAGCGTGAGCTAACCGTGAGGCCGGAGCAACCATTCCAGTGGCGCCGGGTTGGACATGCGCGTGTTGCACTGCAACAATCACGATCTCCGCGCTATGCTCAGCCGCATGATGATGAGCCGCACCGTGAAGAAGCCGACCGACAAGCCCCGCAACCTGCCGCCGATCCGGGTGCGCAAGGAGCCCCCCACCATCTCCGAGGCGGTGGCGGCGGCGCAGGACCTCGCCGACGACGTCGAGCAGCAGGTCGAGATCGCCGCGGGCCTGATCGGCCTGCCCCCCGAGGAGGTGCGCCCGCACGTGCTCCAGGCGGCGCAGGCCCTGGCCGCCAGGCCGAAGACCGAGCGCGCGCCGGAGCGGATCATCAGCACCGGCAGCGGCCTGCGCGGCCCGCGCACGGTGATCGTCGAGCGCCGGGCCGGCCGGCCGCTGGTCGAGCGCCGACTCCGCCCGCCGCTCGACGGCCGGCGGTAAGGGTCCGGCGCCGAGATTTCGGGCGGCCGCGATCCAGTCGCCCATCTTATGCTGTTGCGGATGGCGCCCCATTCGAGAGATGATCGTTCACCATCGAACGCATCCGCATGGATTTCGGTGGTCCGTTCGGCGTGTTAGGCTGACGGCATGAGGATCCTGCGGCGAGGGCGGCGCCCAGGTGCCGTCAGTATGGTGTGAATATGAACTCTCTCGAGCCTGTCCTGTCAGGTGTGGAAGCGCTGCGGCTCGACAATCAGCTCTGCTACGCGCTCTACGCGGCCTCCCACCGCATGACGAAGTGCTACCGGCCGCTGCTCGAGCGGCTGGGCCTGACCTACCCGCAATACCTCGTGCTGATCGTGCTGTGGGAGAGCGACGGGCTGACCGTTTCCGATATCGGTCGGCGCCTGCGCCTCGATTCCGGCACGCTGACCCCGGTGCTCAAGCGCCTCGAAGCCGCCGGCTTCGTGCGCCGCACCCGGCGGCAGGCCGACGAGCGCGAGGTCGAGATCAGCCTGACCGAGGAGGGCCAGGCCCTCCAGGCCGAAGCGGTCGAGGTGCGCCGCTCGGTGGTCCGGACCCTGCAGATGTCGGAGAGCGAGATCGCCGATCTGCGCGCCCGCCTCGATGCCCTCATCGCCACCCTCGGCAGCGAGGCCTGACCCCCCGGTACGGCGATTGTTTTGCCGGGTAATAAATCCTACTTGAGCGCCGCGACCCGCAACGGGTAAAGGGACGGGAGAGGTGCGCCGTCCGCCGCGAGGGAGTCCGGACCGCGGAGCGTGCCCCCAAGGATCTTTTTCGAGGGATCCTTCTCGAAGGATCTTTCCCGGCCGATGCGGTTTCTCGCGAGGGGAACCCGCGCCGGGATCCCTCCCAACGACGGGGTACTCCCGGGCTCGCCGCCCGGGAGCGGACCAGCGAGTGCGCCGCGACGTGACATCCGTGACCTGCCCCGGGCTCGACTCGAGCCTTCGCCCCTTCTGCCCGGGTCGCCGTTCCGCCGCGGACCGCGCCGGATCATGAAGAGCCTGAAGGCCCTGGCAGGTCTCCTGACCGGTTGGTCGGAGCGCGGCGGCGAGCCGCGCCGGCAGGTCGCCGTGCTGCCGGTCCGGCCCGGGCCGGATGGCAGCCTCCAGGTCATGCTCATCACCTCCCGCGAGACCCGGCGCTGGGTGGTGCCGAAGGGCTGGCCGATGAAGGGCTTGAAGAACTACGAGGCCGCCGCCCGCGAGGCCTACGAGGAGGCGGGCCTGATCGGCCGGGTCGGCCGGCGGGCCCTCGGCAGCTACTTCTACAACAAGCGCCTGAAGAGCCGCGACGCGGTTTTGTGCCAGGTCCAGGTCTTCCGCCTGGAGGTGCGCAAGCAACTCAAGACCTGGCCCGAGCAGAACGAGCGCGAGTGCCGCTGGTTCAGCGTGCCGGAAGCGGCCGAGGCGGTGACCGAGGCCGGTCTCTCCGCCCTGATCCGCGCCGCCGGGGCCGAGGGCGCCAAGGCGCGCAAGGACAAGGCGAAGGTGGTCAAGGCGCAGAGCCTCAAGGGATCGGCCCTCCGGGGCCAGGCTCCCAAAGATTCCGCTCCCAAAGATCCCTCCGCCAAAAATTCTCCTCCCAAGGCCGCGCCCTGACCCCGCCGCTATCCGGCCGTCACACGGCCCCGCTATAGGCCGGGGTTTCGGTGCGGGCCGTCGAGGCCGGCGCGATCCTCCACGAGCGGCGCGACGCGATGGCGATCATCCAGGCCTTCCAGGCCGGCGAATTCCTCAACTCCACCCTGAGCCTGTTCTGCGCCTTCGTGCTCGGCACCCTGATCGGGGCGGAGCGCCAGTACCGGCAGCGCACCGCGGGCCTGCGCACCAACGTGCTGGTGGCGGTGGGGGCGGCGGCCTTCACCGATCTCGGCATGCGCATCGGTCATGCCGACGGGGCGATCCGCATCGTCGCCTACGTTGTCTCGGGCGTCGGCTTCCTGGGCGCCGGCGTGATCATGAAGGAGGGCATGAACGTCCGCGGCCTCAACACCGCGGCGACCCTGTGGTGCTCGGCCGCCGTCGGCGCCCTGTCGGGCGTCGATCTCGCGGCGGAAGCCACGCTCGTCACCGCCGCGGTGCTCGCCGGCAACACGCTGCTGCGGCCCCTCGTCAACGCGATCAACCGCATCCCGATCGACGAGCGCGATTCGGAGGCGACCTACGAGGTCCGCGCCACCACCGACACCGACCGCCTCTCGGAGGTGCGCGACCTCCTGGTCGAGCGCCTGGAGGCGGCCCACTACCCGGTGAGCGAGGTCGACGTCGAGGAGCGCGGCGAGGACGACGTCGAGGTGGTCGCCACCCTGGTCAGCACGGCGATCGAGCCGGAGGAGATCGACGCGGTGATCGCCAGGCTCGGCGCGGCGGACGGCATCCGCCGGGCGACCTGGACGGTGCGGACGACGGATTGAAGGGGGTTTTGGAAACGATCTTTCGGTACCCAGGTCGCAAGTACCGTGACTGCCGAGTCGACTTGCCCGTGCTGTACGGCCTTCAGGCCTGCGGCTCGGTGGGCATGCGGCGATCCACGCCCGGAGGGGCGGCATGAGCAGAGCCGAGAAGCGCCTTGAGGCGATGCGCCGAAATCCGGCAGGTGACTGGACGATCGAGGATGTGAAGGTCGTGTGCCGCGCGTACGGTGTTGCCTGCGGGCCGCCGGCGAGCGGCTCACACTACGACGTTTCGCACCCCGATCAGCCCGATATCCTGACGATACCTTTTCGACGGCCTATCAAGCCCGTATATATCCGCAAGCTGATCGCGTTCATCGATCGCATGAAGGGATGAGCATGTTCGTGAGCGACTACTACGTCGACGTCACGCACCTCCCGACCGAGGACGGGGGGGGATGGCTCGCGACGGTCCCCGACCTCCCGGGGTGCATGTCGGATGGCGACACGGTCGAGGAGGCGCGCGAGAATGTGCGCGATGCCATTGCGTGCTGGATCGCGGCGGCGAGACGCCTGGGTCGCGCCGTGCCGCCGCCAGCGAGCGTGAGCGAGCGGCGGGCCTGACGTCGACGCTCACTTCGCCCAAGCGTGCGAAGAGCGGCTCGACCCGGCGGCGGCGTGAGGATGCCGCGCGACCCGGCCGGCGACACCCCGCCCCGCCTCACGACAGCCCGAACCCGCGCCGCACCAGCCCGGCCATCGCCCCCGACAGGCGGGCCCGGCGGGCGATGCTGTCCCGCGGCGTGCCGTAGAGCATCAGCACCAGGGCGCGGCGCCGGACGAAGTCCGGATCGAGCCGCACCAGGCCCTCGCCCAGGGGGGCGACGGGCACCGGCCCGACGCCCGGCAGGTGCAGCACCGCGCCCGCCGGGATCGCGACGTCCGGCGCGAGGGTGGCACGGTCGGTCGAGAGATGGGTGACCCGAGCCGGCACCGAGCGCCCGTCCGCCTCCAGCACCGCGTCGAGCGCGCAGGGAAACAGGAGGTCGGCGCGCGGGTACTCGAAGCAGACCAGGAAGGCCACAAAGGTCAGCACCATCGCGACGCCGGCCCAGACCAGGTTAAAGTAGTCCATCGACGACACTTCCGTCGCGGCCTCCGGCGCCACGAAGGCCCAGACGATGCTGAAGGCCGAGAGGAGCGAGAACCCGCCGAACAGGGCGGCGAGGCGCCAGCGCACCATCATCCGCGAGCGGTCGCCGCCCTTGTCGGTCACCTTGAACGGCCGGCCGAACGGCTTCACGGCGGCCACCGCCAGCGTCACGGTGATCGGTAGCGCCGTCATGGTGTGGGTGACCTCCATGAACAGCGGCAGGGTGCGCGAGCCCGAGATCCAGCCGTTATAGGCCCAGACTGCGAGCAGCATCGGCAGGCCGAAGCGCAGGAAGGACAGGTAATCGGCCTGGAAGGCCGGCAGCCCGGCGAACCAGTAGATCGAAGGCGCGATCAGCATCAGCACGATGAACGGCTTGCACAGCCAGTTCAGCACCCCGTGGACGAAGTGCAGGCGCTGGACGAGCGTGTAGCCGGAGCCGAAGAGCGGACCGGAGCGCAGCAGCGCCACCTGCATCGTACCGAGGCACCAGCGGGTGCGCTGGGTGATGTATTCCGGCAGGCCTTCCGCCGAGAGGCCCATGCTGAGGCGCTCGTTGAGCCAGTGAGTGCGGTAGCCCGCCCGCATCATGCCGCAGGAGAGGTTGAGGTCCTCGCAGATCGCCGCGTCCGGGAAGCCGCCGATCTCGTCCAGCCGGTCGCGCCGCACGATGAACGAGGTGCCGACGCAGAACGAGCAGCCCCAGGCGTCCTTGGCCGGCTGGAACACGTCGAAGAAGATGCGCTGGTCGTCGACCCAGCTCTCGGAAGCCGCGAGGTTGTGCTGGATCGGGTCGGCGTTGAAGAAGAATTGCGGCGACTGCACCACAGCCGCGCGGGGATCGTCGAACAGGCCGACCATCCGCGTCAGGATGTCGGGCTGCGGCGCGAAATCGGCGTCGAGGACCAGGATCAGGGGGGCGTTGGTCTCCCCCGCGGTCGCCCGCAGGCCGTTGTTGAGGTTGCCGGCCTTGGCGCCCGTGTTGTCGGGCCGGCGCAGGTAGCGCGCACCGACCGTCTCGCAATAGTCGCGCAGCCAGTCGCGGCGGGTGTCGTCGAGCACCCAGACGGTCTTGTGGGGATAGTCGATGGCGAGCGCCGGCAGGATCGACTTCTCGAGCACGTCGAGCGGCTCGTTGTAGGTGCAGATGAAGACGTCGACCGCCGGCCAGTCGTTCGCGGCCTCGTGGCGGCCTTGCGCCAGATCGGCCTCCGCCGAGCGGTCCTTGTGGCGCATCAGGATCGCGATCGACATCAGCGTGTAGGTGATCGCCACCGCCTCGAAGGTGAAGAACAGGTACGGCCACAGCGCCTCGGCCGAGAGTTCGAGGGGCGGGAGGGTGTCGGTCCAGCGCCACGCGACGTAGGTGACGACGAGCGCCGCCGTGAGGCCGCCGAAGACCCATCGGTCGTAGGCGCGCTGCGGCACGAGCAGGGCCGGCAGGGCGTAGAGTGCCAGCGCAACCGCGAGGTTGAGGGCGAGCACCGTCGAGACGTCGCCGGGAGTGCCGAACATGCGCGCGACCTCAGGGTTGGGCCGGCAGGATCCTGCCGTCGAAGGGGTTCCAGCCCGCCTGCGCCAGCACGGCCCAGGCCGTGGCGCCGAGATGCGGGCGGCGGAAGTAGAGGAAGTCCGGCGTGGTGCTCCCCGGGCCGATCGTCAGGCCGGTGGTGAGCTTGGCCTCGCGGGTGGCGTAGAGGAGGCCAGACGGCGCACGCTCCCGCAGCGCAGTCCTGAGCAGGGCCGCGCTGCGGGCGTGATCGCCGGCGGCTCGGTAGGCAAGGGCGGCCTGCGCCGTGCCCTCGACCCATAGCCCGTCGCGGTCGTCGTTGAAGTCGAACCCGCCGGGCACGGCGAGGCGGTTCTCAGCGCAGGCCAGCGCCCGGCGCCAGGGGGCCGGCGGATCGGCCACCGCGAGCAGCGGCCAGGCTTGCGTGTCGAGGGCGATCTCGGCCGTGTCGCGCATCCGCCCGTCGGGCCCGGTTCCCATCCGGAAGCAGCCCGCGCCCTCATCGAACGCCGCGTCGACGAAGGCGCGGGCGGAGCGCGCCGCCCCGGCGCCTTCAGGACCGAGCCAAGTGCCGAGCGCCACGACGTCGAGGTTGTGCTCGGTCGAGGCCCAGGGCAGCGGGGTCTGCTCGGGATCGTAGCCGTCGCGCCCGCCGTTGAATCCGGTCGCGGCGGCCGCGTTGGCGGTGATCCAGCCCAGGAGCCGGGCGGCGCCCGCCCGGTAGCGCGCCTCGCCGGTGGCCGCGTGCAGCGTCATCAGCGCGAGGCCGACCCAGGCGACGTTGCCGGTGGCGCTGCCGACCTGGTAGCGGTCCTCCGACCAGCTTTTGGTCTTTTCGTCCCACCAGCCCGGCAGCAGCACCGGCCGCGCGGTCGCCGGGCCGGCCCGGTAGGCGTTGCGCACCCGTCCATCCGCGAAGGTGCGGTCGGCATCGAGCGCGCCCAGGAACGCGTCGCCGATCCGGCGGGCGCGCTCCCGGTCGCCGCAGGCGGCGAGCGCGATGACGGCGAGCGCGTTGTCGTAGGCGAAGGCGGTGTTGCGCAGGGGCAGCGGCACCGCGGCCTCGCCGGGGCCGGGGCCGTAGCTCGCCGCGAAGGCGGGTCCGCTCGGCGCGGCTGCGTCGAGGGCGGCGGCGACCGCCCCGCACGGGGCGGGGGCGGCCTGCGCCGGCCCCGCGAGGCCGGTCGCCAGGGCGAGGGCGGCGAGGAGGGCCTTCACGCGCTTGAGCCCCTCAGCGCTCGGCCCGCTGCTCGCGGCGTCCCCGCTTCGGATCGGCCGGACCCGGCCCGAATTCCTGTGGGCGCTGGGGCGGCAGCGGCATGGCGTCGGCGCGCGGGGCCAGCGCCGGCCGGGTCGAGGCCGTGGTCTCAGGCGCCGGGACCTGAGTTGCGGGGACTTGAGTTGCCTGTACCTGGGGCGCGGCCATCGCCGGGGCCTGCTGCGGTGCCTGGATGTCGGCCGGAGCGTCGGGCGCCGGCTCGGTGGCGGCGACCGCGGTCTCGGCGGTGAGGGGCTTCAGCGCCGCCGTCACGAGGGTACCGGCCCGGGTCACGAGGCTCGCGGCGTGGTCGCCGGCCGAGCGCCACAGCATCGAGGTCGAGGGCACCCAGCCCGCCTCGCGGGTCACGCTGACCCAGCGGCCGACGCCGCAGCTATTGGCGGTGATCGCGCTGCCCGCTTCCGTCGCGGGAGCGGACGGAGCCGGATCGGGCTTGACCAGGACGTAGAGCTCGCGCCGCTCGGTCTGCGGGAACGGTACGGCGTAGCCGGCATCGGCCTTGTCGCTGGTCTTCGGCAGGATCTCGGTCACGGTGCCAGGCCGCGGGCCGGACGGCTCGCCGTCGATGGTGACGCGGCTGCCGACCTGCAGGTTCTGGCCCTGGCGGTAGGAGAAGATCGCGACGACGAAGCTCTGCCCGCAATCGACCAGGGCGGCGAGGCTGTCGCCGGCGGTCACGTGGCGGCCGACGCTCGCTCCGACATTGAGCACGAAGCCGCCGCCCGGCGCGCGGATCTCGGTGCCTGAGAGGCTGTCGATGCGGGTGTTCTCGCGGGCGAGCAGGCGCTGCTGCTCGGCGAGGGCCGCCTTCAGCTCGGTCTCCTCGATCTGCAGGCGCTGCGCGTCGTAGAAGATCGCCATGCGCTTCTGGGTGATCTCGGCGAGCCCGCTGAGGTCGTCGCCGGCATAGACCTTGCGCAGGAGCCCGTCGAGCTGGCCGGTCTTCTGGACGAGCCGGGCTTCCGCCGCCTTCTGCTCCTGCTGCGCCGCCGCGTAGGCCTGCGAGGTCGACTTGACCATGTCGGGGCTGGCGACGTTGCGCGACACCATGCTGACCTGGCGGTCCATCAGGACCTTCTTCTCCTCGGCTGAGGCCTGGGCCGAGGCGATCTTGGCCTTGAGAGCCTCGATCTCGGAGCGGAACATCTGGGCGATGCCCTCAGACTGGAGCTTGATCGCGGTGTCGAGGCTCTCGAGATAGGCGAGGTTCGACAGGCGCTTGCGCTCTGCCGCGAGCGAGCGCTCGCGCAGGTCGGTCACCTTGCTGTCGAGCTGGATCGCCGTCGTGCGGTCGACCCGCGGGTTGGCGATCCGCGCGAGCAGCGCGCCGGGCCCGACGCTGTCGCCGGGCTTCACGGGAATCGCCGCGACGTCGCCCGAGATCGGCGCGGTCAGCAGCGCCACCGGTGCGTTGACCACCGCCCGGTCCGACTGGTCGGCCACCAGCGGCGGCAGGACGGAGGTTCCGATCAGCAGGGCGAGGACCGAGGCCAGACCGACGCTCGACAGCCGGACGAGACCACGGTGCCGGTGCGGCGCCTGCGGGCTGGAAGACGATTGGGTCACGGGGACCTCCGATCGAAGCGTTGCGGACGAGCACCGACGATCAGGGTTGCGCTGACGGCGCGGCCCGTGTCTCTCGTTGATGCGATTGTTCTTGAAATACCGCACTGCGAAATTCGATCAAATTTTTTAACTGCTTGTTTGGAGTCGATTCTGATCTGACAAAATTTTTACACCCGTGCCGTGGAACGGTTTTGCGACGGCGTTTTTTACCAGTTGGAACCCGCGCAGGACTTCGGCCTCAAGGCCTATGTTGCGATGCAGCAAAGATCGGAATGCGGCGATGATCGGGCGGGCGAGGTGTTCTGGAAAATATACCTAGCTGCGCCGAATGCGAAGACTGGACGGTTGTGTCACCGCCACGCCGACGATGACGTCGAGGCATCTTCGTTAGAGTTACGCGATTCGCGTGTCATAATGTGACATCAGTCGTGGGCGGACGGGCGCGCGGCTGCGAATCGGAGCCGCGAGCGCTCCCGCCGGGCGGATCGAGCGCCCAGAATGGCATCCCGCGGCGCTTCCCATGCGGCATTATGCCAGGCGGCGCGCGTTGAGACGCGATCCCGCGCGGTCAGAACTCGCGCTGCACCCGCATGCGGAACTGGAACACGTCCGTGCTGCTCACGGTCCGCAAGGGGGCGCCGGCCGCGGTGACCGGCACGCCGTCGACCACGTCGGCGACGACGGCGCCGGGGTAGCGGCCGAGATCGATCGTGCGGCCGGACTGGAGCCCGACGCGGCTGTAGAGACCTTCGAGCCCGATATCGAGGTCGCGCACCGGCGACCAGATCAGGTTGAGCCCCGTCACGAGCTGGTTGGTGTCGCGCAGGGTGCCGCTGAGCGCGAAGGCCGCGGGCCGCAAGGCCGGGTTCGGGATGCCGGCGAAGGTGAGGAGGCCGAGCCCGGTCCGCGCCGCCTTGCCGAACGCGATCTCGCCGTAGCTGCCGAAGAACGCGGAGCGCCAGTTCGGATTCCAGTTGTGCAGGTAGGAGGCGAGGATCGTCCAGCTCGTCGAACGGTCGAGGCGGCCGGTCACCGGGTCGAGCACCGCGTCGACGAAATCCTGCGGCACCGCGGTTCCCTGGCCGAGCGAGGCGGTCGCGGTGTAGCTGGCGGTGTAGTTGGCGTAGCCGGTATAGAGCGTCGCGCCCTCGCCGTAGGCGCCCTGCAGGTAGAGCGCGTCCCCGGCCGCGATCATCGGCAGGTTGACCTTCGCGCCGCCCTGGACCGCGAAGCCGTAGGCCGCGGCCGGGCGCGGGGTCGCGGCCGCGCTGGCCGGCGCCCCGGAAAAGCGCGTCAGCGACGAGGCGTTGCCGATGGTGATCTCGTGCAGGGCGGCGGAGGCCTGCAGCGAGCCCCAGGACGCGTCGTAGCGAAGAACCCCGACGATGTCGGGCAGGCGCGAGCGCTGCGCCGCGTCGTAGAACGCCTCGCCCACAGGCACCCCGGCGGCGTCGGTAACGACGAGGGGGGCGAAGTTGCCGCTGCCGGGGAAGAAGACCTGGAACTGGCTCGCGGTGTTGCCGGCGACGCCGTTGCCGAAGACCGGATTCTTGCGGTGGATCGGGTCCTCGATCGACAGCGTCGCCTGAAAACCCTCCCCGACCTTCGCCGTGTAGGCGATCAGGTTGGTGGAGAAGAGGTCGGAGCCGAGCGAGGCCCCCACGATCTCGAAGTCGTGGGCGTAGAAATCGTAGAACGAGGCGGCCCGGCCCGCGGTGAGGCCGGCGAACTGGATGAACGCCTTGTCAACGTTCACGTAGGTCTGGCCCCGGCCGAAGGTGTCGACGCCGAGCGCCGGGAAGGCGCGGCCGAGGCGCTGCTGCGAGCCCGACGTCACGTAGTTGCCGGTGCGGCTGATCAGGTCGAAGCGCACGAAGGCGCGCAAAGTACCGTAGGCGGTCTGCGTACGCGCGTCGAGGTTGAGGCGGCCGGCGGCCCAGAAGTTGGTGAGGTCGCCGTTGACGCCGGAGCGAGCGTAGGACTGGACGTAGCCGGTCTGGACCTGCGCCCGGCCGGAGACCCGCAGGCAGGTGTCGGTGCCGGGGATGAAGAAGAAGCCAGTGCCGTGCGCGGTGCAGACCCGGACATACACGATCGGCGCCGCCTGGCGCCCCGGCAGGTCCGCGGCAAGCACTCCGTGCCCGGCGCCGTGCAGGGCGGCGAGCCCGGCCACCGACCCGAGAAGCCGCCAGCCCCCGCGCATCCCCTGCTCCCCCCGGTCCCGTCCGCGCGACGCGGAGCGTTGACGCTGGGAACACTGCGCGACGTAAGGACAGGGTTCAACGGCGCCGGGGGCCTGCCTGCCGGATTGTGACAGATGTGTGTCCGGCTTGCCACCGGGTCAGGTGCCGGGCAGCGTCACCCGCCGGGCGCGCCGGTGCTGGATCGCGAGGTAGCTGCCGAAGGCGAGCCCGATGACGAGGAGCGACACGCCCGTCGTCACGGTGCCGAGCGCGTAGATCTCCGGCGTCGTCACGGTGGTGGTGAGGCCCTGCAGCTCCAGCGGCAGGGTGTTGCGCCCGCCGATCGCTTGGCTGGTGCGGGCGAGCTCGTCCCAGGACAGGGTGAAGCCGAACAGCGCCACGCCGACGAGGGAGGGCAGGATGATCGGCACCACGACGTGGCGCAGGGATTGCGGCCCGGTGGCGCCGAGGTCGCGGGCGGCCTCCTCGTAGGCCGGGTTGAAGCGGTTGAACACCGCGAACATGATGAGGAGGCCGAAGGGCAGGGTCCAGGTCAGGTGGGCGCCGAGGCCCGAAGTGAACATCCCCATCACGGTGCCGTGGTCTTGGAGGAAGTCCCAGCCGGTGCGGGCGGCGAGCGCCTTCAGCCCCTCGTCGATCAGCCGGAACTCGAGCCCGATGCCCAGCGATACCACGATCGAGGGCACGATCAGGCTTGCCACCGCGGTGTAGAACAGCGGCGTCTGCCCGCGAAAACCCTTGCGGAAGGCCAGTCCTGCGAAGAACGCGATGGTAACCGTGAGGCCCATCACGACGACACCGAGCGCCAGCGAGCGCCGGAACGCCGCCCAGATGTCGACCACGCCGAGCCCGGCCCAGAGGCGCGAGAACCAGAAGGTCGAGACCCCGTTCATCGGGAAGGTGAGGCCGCCCTGCGGACCCTGGAAGCTGAGCGCCAGGATCGTCAGGGTCGGCCCGTAGAGAAAGAGCACGAACAGCCCGAAGAAGGCCGCGAGCACGTAGAACGAGAAGGGGCGGGGCCCGTCGCGGCGCATGGTGTCAAAGCTCCCGGCGCAGGTCGATCAGGCGGGTGAGCGCGGCGATCAGCACCATCACGGCGCCGAGCAGCACCACCGCGTTGGCGGCGGCCGCGGGGAATTGCAAATAGGCCATCTGCACCTGGATCACCTTGCCGACCGAGGCGATCTGCTGGCCGCCCATCACGCCCACCGTGACGAAGTCGCCCATGATGAGCGTCAGGACGAAGATCGACCCGATGGCGATGCCGGGCTTGCAGAGCGGCACGATGACGTTCCACAGGGTCTGCCAGGGCGTGGCGCCGGCATCCGTCGCCGCCTCGATCAGCGAGCGGTCGATCCGCATCATCGAGTTGAAGATCGGCACGATCATGAACACCGTGTCGAGGTGGATGAAGGCCAGCACCACCGAGAAGTCGGAATAGAGCAGCCCCTCGATCGGGGTGCGGATCAACCCGAGACCCATCAGCGTGTCGTTGACGAGACCGTTGCGGCCGAGCAGCGGGATCCAGGCGATCATCCGGATCACGTTCGAGGTCCAGAACGGGATGGTGCAGATCAGGAACAAAACCGTCTGCATCGCCGTCGAGCGGACGTGGAAGGCGACGAAGTAGGCGACCGTGAAGCCGATCCCCAGCGTCGCGGCCCAGCCGAGCAGGCAGAACTTCAGCGTCGACAGGTAGGTGCGGAAGGTGGTGCAGAGGTCGCCCCCCGACAGGCAGCCCTCGAACACGTCGGCGTAGTTCTGCAGCGTGAAGGCCGGGATGATCTCGTACTCGTTGTACTTCCAGAAGCTGACGATCATGGTCAGCGCCAGCGGCACCAGGAAGAACACGAGGAAGACGAGCCCCAGCGGCATCGCCTGCCAGTAGGCGAGGCGGCGCTGGCGCTTCGTCGCCGCGGCGAGGCCGACGGGGCCGGAGGCGGCGTGCGCCGCCTCCGGGAGGGATTGGGTGGGGGCGGCCGCCGTGGTCATGCGGCGATGAACTCGTTCCACTTGCGCACCATGTAGGTGTTCTCGTCCATCACCGAGTTCCAGCAGGCGACGGCACCCATGCGGCTCTCGAACGAGCCGCCGTCGCGCACCGCGCCGGCCTTCTCCATGATGGTGCCGTCCGGGGCCTTGATGTCCTTCTCGGCCGGCTTGCCTTCCATCCAGAATGCCCATTCGTAGGGCTCCATGTGGGCTTTTGCCGTCTCGAGCACCGCCGAATAGTAGCCTTGGCGATTCAAATAGGCACCGGCCCAGCCAGAAAGGAACCAATTGATGAAATCGTAGGCAGCGTCGAGCTTCTTTCCGGTCAGAGTCTTGGGTAGACCGAAGCCCGAGGCCCAGGCACGGTAGCCTTCCTTCAGCGGCTGGTAGGTGCAGGCGACGCCCTGCGAGCGCACCTTGGTGACGGCGGGTGACCACATCGACTGGATCACCGTCTCGCCCGACGCCATCAGGTTCACGGATTCGTTGAAGTCCTGCCAGAAGGCGCGGAACTGGCCGGCGCGCTTGGCCTCGATCAGCACCTTCATGGTGCGGTCGATCTCCGCCTTCGTCATGTTGCCCTTGTCGGGATAGGTGTAGTCGCCGGTCGCCTCCACCACCATCGCGGCGTCCATGATGCCGATCGACGGGATGTTGAGGATCGAGGCACGCCCCTTGAACTCTGGGTTCAGGAGTTCCTTCCACGAGGTGATCGGGCGCTTGATCAGGTCGGGCCGGATGCCGAGCGTGTCGGCGTTGTAGGTGGTGGGGATCAGGGTGATCCACTCGGTCGGGGAGGCGGCGAACTTGGTCGAGTTCTGGCCTTCCAGGTAGAACACCTTCTTGGGTGCCGTACCCTGGTCGCCGATCTTTTTGCCCCCGACCTCGCCCTTGGTGAAGACCGGGGTGATCTTGTCGGCGTTCTTGATGCGCCTGGCATCCATGCCGACGAGGTTGCCCGACGGCATCAGCTTCTTGAGGCTGAAATACTCGGAATCGACGATGTCGAACGAGTTCGGCTGGGTGACGACGCGCTTCGAGACCTCGTCGGTCACGACCGGGATGTACTCGATCGTGATGCCGAGATCCTCCTTCACCTTGCGGGCGATGTCGCCGCTCTGGTTCACGGCGGTGCCGAGGTAGCGCAACGTCACCGGCTCGGCGGCGATGATCGCCGGGAAGCCCGTGATGGCGCCCGAGCCGGCGGCGAGGCCGGCCGCGGCGCCGGCTCCCTGCAGCAGCGTGCGGCGCGACAGGCGGGGCGTCTTCATATCTGCCATGGCGAAAGTCTCCCTTTGTCGAAGTCGTGCTCAGGCGTCGAGGCGGTGGGCCTCGTTCGCCGGCCAGCCCACCCGCACCGTGTCTCCGAGGGCGAGGGGTCGGCCGGCATAGGCGTGGTCGCTCAGGATCGCCGTGAGGGCGGCCCCCGGCTCGGCCGAGAGGTCCGGCGCCTCCAGGCTCACATGGACGGTGCTGCCCTGGTACTCGACCGCGACCACCCGGGCGCTCGCCCCCTCCGGCCCGGCCTCGTCGCCGAGGCGCATCCGGTCGGCCCGCACTGCGATGCGCCGGTCGGGGAGCGCGATGACGTTGTGGCCGCCGATGAAGCGGGCGACGAAGGCAGTGGCCGGCCGCTCGAACACCGTGCGGGGATCGGCCGCCTGCTCGATGCGGCCGCCATTCATCACCACCACGAGGTCGGAGAGCGCCATCGCCTCCTCCTGGCTGTGGGTGACGTGCACGAAGGTGATGCCGAGCTCGCCCTGGAGCCGCTTGAGCTCGGTGCGCATCCGCACCCTGAGGAACGGGTCGAGGGCCGAGAGCGGCTCGTCGAGGAGCAGCACCTTCGGCCCGGTGACGAGGGCGCGGGCCAGCGCCACCCGCTGCTGCTGGCCGCCCGAGAGCTGCGCCGGCAGGCGCCCGGCGAGGTGGTCCATCTGGACCAGCGCCAGCATCGCCTCGGCGCGCTTCTGGCGCTCCGCCTTCGGGACGCCCCGCATCTTCAGCCCGAAGGCGACGTTGTCGCGGCAGGTGAGGTGGGGAAACAGCGCGTAGCTCTGGAACATCATCGCGGTGCCGCGCTGGGCCGGCGGCAGGTCGCCGACGGCCTTCGGGCCGATCACCACGTCGCCGGAGGTGACGGTCTCGTGCCCGGCGATCATCCGGAGCGTCGTGGTCTTGCCGCAGCCCGACGGCCCGAGCAGGCAGCAATACGAGCCCGAGCGGATCTTCAGGTCGATGGAATCGACCGCGACGGTGTCGCCGTAGCGCTTGGTCAGGCTGGCGAGTTCGATGTCCACGCGCTCTCCCCTCGGCGGCTCCCTTTGCGCGACGGTCCAAGCAAGGTGTGGGCCAGGGGCGCCGAGCCCGAGGGGTTCGGGAGGGCGGCGATTCCTGTCGGCGAACCTGTTGCAATGCGCCGGGCGATCCGCTATCCCCCGCTCGTCTTCGGCGCACCACGGTTCGCCCGGCCACGAGGCCACGGGCGGGACGAGCGGCGCCGACGGGCCGTTGTAGCTCAGTGGTAGAGCGCGTCATTGGTAATGACGAGGTCGGGAGTTCAATCCTCCCCAGCGGCACCATCTTCACCGTGAGAGTCAGAGATTTCGCTCGGTGTGTCTGAAGGCTGTTCGGTCCCATCCGGGATGGCAGCACGGCACCGGCGCGCCGTTGTAGCTCAGTGGTAGAGCGCGTCATTGGTAATGACGAGGTCGGGAGTTCAATCCTCCCCAGCGGCACCATTCTTCCCGGCATCCGCACGCACAGGATCCGCCTCGACGAGCGGGGCTGCCGCGACCACCGACGGGTCAAGGCGCTGTTCTGCCGCCTGAATGACGTCCGCCGCATCGCTCCTCCCGCGACGACACGCTCGCCCGCAACGTCGCCTCGGCTCTCGCTGTCGCCGCCGTCATCGCGTTCTGATGCTGATCAGCGTCTCGACCCTCGTTATCCGTCCGGCATCCTCCTCACCGATGCGGGCGTTCCTGTTCGCCTGCGCCGTGGGCTTCCCTCCGACATCCGGCTCATGGTCTGATGCATCGCCCTCTATGCTGCCTCAAGCGACGGCCGGGCTGATCCGCCCATCGTCCTGACAATCCGCAGGTCCTCATGACCGCGAGCACATCCGAGCGGGCACTACCGCTTGTCTTGAAGCACGCGGGCGGGGACGTGGACGCCCCCCTCCGCCTCCCGAGCCCGTGGCCGGGCGGGCCGACGACGAAGGCGGAGGGAGGCGCTCACCGTCGGCGACCGTGGCCTCGATCTACCGCCGGGCTCGTGCCAAACAGGCCAGCTGCAACGGACACGCGCTCCGGCCGATGACGAGCCCGGCACGCAGAACGGCGCGGATCATGCCAAGCCGCAGGCCACGCGCGTTGTCTGGCGAACATGCGCGAAGGGCATTCCGCCCGCTCTCGTGACGATCGCCTCGCCCGACGATCCGGAGTCCCACTGCGCCAGAATGAGCGCGACCGCGTGGATCGGCGACGAGGTCCATCTCACCGAGCCCTGCGAACCGCGGCCATCCCGGACCTTCAGCCCCGCCGGCCGCCGCCGAGCGGGGCATTGTGCGCTCGCCCTGACCGTGCGGCTCACGACGCCCGTCACCCAGCCGCCGCAATCCCCGCTTAGGCCGCAAGCCGGCCGCGATTTTCCGAGAACCGCGACCGGATCGATTGCGCCAGCCGAGCAGGGGTTCCATGGCACATCAGATGAAATCGGCGATCGAGATACAGCTGGATGTGCTGGGCGCCCTCATGCTGCGCGATATCCGCACGCGGTTCGGAGGCACGATGTGGGGCTACGGCATCGCCGTGGCTTGGCCCTGCGCGCACATCCTCATCATCATGACGGCCTACAAGATCACGCACAGGCCGACGCCGATCGGTGACAGCATCGTGCTGTTCGCGGTTTCCGGCTTGTCGCCTTACATTATCATGAACTACATGTCTCGCAAGATGATGGAAGGTCCGCTACAGAACAGGCAGCTCATCTATTTTCCGCAAGTAAAGTTTTTTGATGTCGTTATGTCGCGCGCGATCGTAGAGATCTGTACGAGTGCTCTTAGTATATTTATGGTGTTTTTTATATCGACATGTGTCGGCGCTGAAATTATCCCAATAGATCCCTTCATGTTTTGTGTGAGCATGTTGTTTTCATTGGCTTTTGCGATGGGGCTTGGCTTTACGAACGTTTTTATCTCGCAAATATTTCCGCAATGGCAGATGGTATTTATTGTCCCAGGACTTATCATGTACTTCACCAGCGGAACGGTCATACCCATTGAGGCGATGCCGGCGGTCGTCTACGACTATGTGCAGTGGAACCCACTGATGCAAATCGTCAAGGTCTGCCGCTCAGGCTTCTACCCGGGATACGGGGCGGACGCCGAGATCCTGTACGTGCTCATCGTCACCGGAACGCTGGCGTTGGTTGGCCTCTTGGGTATGCGTTTCGTGGTGCCACGCTTCCTGAATTGATGCACCTCACACAACTCCGGCCGCGCTGACGCCGCCACAGCAAGCGACGGCGGCGATCGGGACCCTGGTCGAGCGCACGACACGTTTTACGATGCTGCTGCATCTTCCGCCCATGGGCGGCCATGGGGTGACACCGCGGCGTGCCAAGACCGGCCCGGCGCTGGCGGGGCACGGGGCCGCGGCGGTCCGCAAGGCGATCACCGGCACGATCGCGCGCTTGCCGGAGCATCTGCTGCGCTCATTGACCTGAGACCAGGGGGCCGAGATGGCCGAGCATGCGCGGTTACGGATCGACGCGACTCTGCAGGTGTATTTCTGTGATCCACGCTCACCCTAGAGCGTGTTATGAACTATTTACGATGCGTCCGAGCTTGCTGAGCATGTCACACACGAAGGCGACCATGTAGATCCCAGCCAGTGTGGTCGC
>NZ_JBEXZS010000189.1:0-1912 GCF_040593685.1 Methylobacterium sp. EM32
CTCAATGGCCTGATCACAAACGACAGGTTCTGTCTGGTGCGCACGGCGCAGCTTGTCCTGACGTGGTGGCGTCGGCCGCAGCGCCGGCGCGGCTGCACAACGGCCAGCCAGAGGGCAGATCTCGATCGAGAGAGCGATCGGGGAGGTGCCCATGCGTCGCCACTGGCAGATCCGCCGTCAGACCACGACCACGCCAGACGCAGTTCGGCGGTGGGATCGAGCCTACGGCCTCATCCTGAGCTGGGGATCACCCCAAGCCTCACCGGCAGCGACGCGGATGGCCTTCCCCCTCGCAGAGGAGGCAAGCCATGAGGACGGCTGTCTACGTGCGGGTCTCGACGGCGCGCCAGGCCCAAGCCCAGACCATCGATCAGCAGCTCGACCGTCTCCGGGTCCATCTGCAAGCACAGAACACCACCCTGGACGACAGCGCCATCTTCCGGGATGACGGCCAGAGCGGAGCGACGCTAAACCGGCCCGGTCTGGACCGGCTGCGCGATGCCGTGCGCGCCGGCGAGATCGATCGGGTTCTGATCACCGATCCCGACCGGCTGTCGCGCAACTACGTCCAGATGATGATCGTGTTGCAGGAACTCGAACGCGTCGGATGCGAGGTGACGTTCCTCGATCGTCCGATCGGACGGGATCCGCACGACCAGTTGCTGTTGCAGATCCGCGGTGCCGTGGCAGAGTACGAGCGCACGCTGATCGCGGAACGGATGCGGCGAGGACGCCAGATGCGCCTGCGTGCCGGCAGCCTGCTTCCCTGGACCCGAGCGCCCTACGGGTATCGGCTCGATCCCGACCGGCCGCGCGACCCGGCCGGGGTTCGGCTGGAGCCGGCCGAGGGCGCCGTGGTCCAGCAGGTCTTCGCCCGCTACGTCGAGGAGGAAGCCAGCCTGTTCGGCCTGGCCAACCACCTGCGGGCTCTCGGCATCGCCTCGCCGACCGGCCGCCCCCGCTGGAGTTCAGCCTCGCTGCGCGGCCTGCTGACGAACCCGGTCTATACCGGCCAGGTCTTCGCTGGCCGGTGGCGCAGCCGACCCCCGCGCATCCGCCGCTCGGCGACGCATCCGATCGGATGCCCCTCGACCACGTCGGTGCCAGTACCGGCGGAGCAATGGCTGCCGGTCGCCACCGTCCCGGCCCTCGTCAGCCCGGCGCTGTTCGCGCAAGCGCAGGCCAAGCTGGCGCAGAACCGCGCCTTCGCCCGACGCCACAACACCCGGTACAGCTACCTGCTGCGCGCCCTGGTGAGCTGCGGAGTCTGCCAGTCGAGCTGCCTGTGCCGGACGATCCATCCCGGCTACGACTACTATCTGTGCCGCGCCAAGGGGCATCCGGGCCGCAGCGGCCGCGCGCAGCCCTGCCCGGCGCGCTACGCGCCGGCCCATCAGCTCGATGCGCTGGTCTGGCAGGATCTGTGTGCCCTGCTGAGCGAGCCCGAGCAGATCGCCGCGGCGCTGGCCCGGGCCCATGGCGGCGACTGGCTGCCGCAGGATCTGCAGGCCCGGCGCGATCAGCTGCGCAAGGGGCGCCGTGGGCTCGAGCAGCAGGTGGAGCGCCTAACGGAGGCCTACCTGAAGGGGATCATCCCGTTGCCGGAGTACCAGCGCCGTCGCCGCGTGGCGGAGGAGCACCTGCAGGCTCTGGCGGCCCAGGCCGAGCAGTTGGAAGGCCAAGTCGACAGACAAGCGCAACTGGCCAACTGGGCGGGATCAGCCGAGGCGTTCTGCCGTCGCGTCCAGGATGGTCTGGCTGGCGCCGACTTCGCTCAGCGCCGCCGACTGATCGAACTGCTCGTCGACCGGGTCGTGGTGACCGAGGCCGAGGTCGAGATCCGCTACGTGGTTCCCGTCGGCCCGGATGGCGAGCGCGGACGCTTTTGTCAGTTGCGGAAGGACTATTTCGA